>CAZQGZ010000139.1:0-9237 GCA_964592935.1 uncultured Chitinophaga sp.
CTGTCGCCAGTTTTTTTACCTTGTCCCAATAGATAGTGCCGTCATAATTCCTGGGGCCCGAAGGCAGGAACTCTTCGTCATTTACCTCCGTGTTGTCGAGGGTATCGTAAAAATTCTCGAGGTTGTAAAAACCTATAATGGCTATTTTATACTGATGACCGTTCTTTTGCTGGCCGAATAGAATTAGGCTGGCAAACAGCAGCCCCGATAAAGCGAAGATTTTTTTCATACTACACATACAGGATGCAAACATAACAGTAAATTATCAGACGTATTTCAGCGCGTAAAGGATGCCGGGTTAAGTGATTATTATGTGCTGAATTTTATTATTGCCCAAGCGATAAACTAATTAGATTTGCAGCCTTGTTAAATCAGAACTACATGTTAAAATTCAGACTGCTGCTTTTGTGTTTTCTGGTCGTGACTGCTGCCCAGGCACAAACAGATTCCACCGCCAAAAAAGACACTACCATTATTGAAGAGATTAAAGAGGGGGTACTGGATAATATCCCTATAGTGTCGTTGGACGATAATGACCTGGGTGACGGTGGTAACCAGAATATCGGTTCCCTGCTGACCGCAGCAAGAGATCCATTCTATTCTGCAGCTTCTTTTAATTTCAGCGCCGTCCGTTTCCGTGTACGGGGTTACGAGAATGACCTGTTTGGTACGTACATGAACGGGATCCCGATGGACAACCTGGATAACGGGTTTACCCCGTTTGGTCTCTGGGGCGGATTAAATGATGTAATGCGCAACAGGGAATTAGCCTGGGGACTGCGCAATAATACGTTTGCCTTTGGCGATATCGGGAGCAATACCAATATTGACAGCCGGGCCAGCAAACAGCGGGCCCAAACAAGCATCAACTACGCCGCCTCCAACCGTAATTATAATAACCGGTTCATGATCACGCATTCAACCGGCCTTAGCAAAAATGGCTGGGCCTTTACGTTCAGTGGCAGCCGCCGCTGGGCGGGGGAAGGATATGTGCCCGGCACTTATTATGAAGGATGGGGCTATTTCGCTGCGATTGATAAAAAACTGGGTCAAAAGCAACTGTTGTCTTTGACGGTATTTGGTGCACCTACCGAAAACGGACGTCAGGGGGCCTCTGTTCAGGAAATGATCGAGCTCGCCGGCACCAATTATTATAATCCCAACTGGGGTTATCAAAACGGTCAAAAGCGAAATGCAAGTATTGGCAGAACCCACCAGCCGGTAATCATCCTGACACATGATTTCAGGATCAACAACAATACCAACCTGGTAACAGCTGTTGGATATTCATTCGGCAACCGTAGCGTTACAGCGCTCGATTGGTATAATGCCGCCGACCCCAGGCCGGATTATTACCGGTATTTACCCAGTTACACATCCACCTGGGCCAGCACCACCGACCCGGTTCAGGCTCAACAGGTCTATGACCTGATGAAGAATGACATCAATACCCGCCAGATCAACTGGCAGCGTTTGTACAGCGTCAACAGGGACAGCTACGCTACGATCAATAATGTGAACGGTCAGCCGGGTAACTCTGTCAGCGGGCATCGTTCGCGCTATATCATTGAAGAGAGGATCATTAACACGCAACGATTTAACGCCAACGCGGTGATTAATACAAAATTCTCTGACCAGATAGAATTTACCGGAGGCGCCTCCTACCAGGTGCAGCGGAATCACTATTACAAGGAAGTGGAAGACCTTCTCGGGGGTGACTTTTATGTAAACCTGAACCAGTTTGCCGAAAGGGATTTCCCGGTTGACAACTCAGCCAACCAGTTTGACCTTGACCAGCCTAACCGGATCCTGTATAAAGGCGACAAATTCGGGTATGATTATAATATCAATATCAGCAAAGCCGCCGCCTGGGCCCAATCCGTTTTCAAATTCAATAAAGTTGATTTTTTTGTAGCCGGCCAGGTTTCATTGACAGAGTTCTACCGGGATGGCAAAGTGAGAAACGGGCTTTTCCCCAACTCCTCATTCGGAAAAGGCACGAATAATGAATTTACCAATTACGGGGTAAAAGGAGGAGTAACCTATAAAATTGACGGCCGCAACTATGTTTATGTCAATGGCAGTTACCAGACACGCGCCCCTTATTTCGAGAATGTATATATTTCTCCCCGTACCCGGAACGGGCAGCAGGAAAATGTAACCAGCGAAACGATCTATTCTGCGGAAGGAGCTTATGTGATGAATGCCCCGAAGTTCAAGATCAGGATCGGGGGTTATTATACAAAGTTTTCGGATGGAATGGATGTGATGTCCTTCTATCATGACGCTTACCAGAATTTTGTGAATTATGCTATCAACGGTATTGATAAACTTCATTTTGGCGGGGAGTTCGGGGTGGAAGCCAAACTCACATCCACCATTACCGTCAATGCAGCTGCGGCAGTAGGACGCTATTATTATGACAGCAAACAAAATGCGGTGATAACTGTGGATAACAGTTCATCTGTTCTGGGGCAGCAGATCGTCTATATGGAGCACTTCCGGGTGCCTTCCACGCCCATGGAAGCCTACAGCCTGGGGGCCACCTACCGGTCACCTAAATTCTGGTTCGTCAGCCTGACGGGCAATTACTTTGATAAAGCATACCTCAGCGCCAACCCGATCCGTCGTACCTGGGATGCGTTACAATTTGCTGCGCCGAAGAGCGATGCCTATAACCTGATATTTGACCAGACAAAATTTGACGCGCAATACACCCTTGATTTTTTTGGCGGGTATTCCTGGAAACTGCCCAAAGGCATGGAGTTCAACCGAAAGCCGACATTTCTTGTTTTCAACCTGGGCGTTAATAATATCCTGAACAATAAAGATATTGTTACAGGGGGTTTTGAGCAATTGCGCTATGATGCCCAAACATCCGCATCAGACCCGGTAAGTGTTGGCAAGTTTCCGCCCAAGCTTTACTATGCGTATGGATTAAACTTCTTCGCAAGTGTTACCCTGCGTTTTTGATTGATAAAATGCTGAACGAATAAAAAAATTGCTATGCAGAATAAACGTATTAATGGGAACCTCTTATACCTTTCAAGGGCATGGCTGCTGGCCGCTGTCATCAGTACTTCCTGTAACAAACTACCGGTCGGTCCCGAAGGTCCGGATCCCCTGCCGCCGCCCCCGCCGGGTACATATATTTCCATTGCCGATTTCAGGGCATTGTACACCGGTAGCGGGGATATGACAATACCTGCCGGAACCAAGAAAGTGATCGGTGAGGTAATATCCAATAGCGCCAACGAAGCGGCAGGTAATTACCGCCTGCAGGATTACAGCGGTTCCGGTTTATACCTGTATTCCGTGGTCGGGTCACCGGTTTACCCGCTGGGAACTGTATTGGAAATTGATGCGGCCGGTACAGGCGTATTCACGTTATGGAACAATGACCTGGAGTTGAAAAGCGTACCGCAGAACAAGGTGGTGATAAAAGCTGGGACCATCGGCATAACTCCACGTGAAGCAACGGTGGCTGATATAATTACCAACCGGAATGCATGGGCCTCTTCACTGGTCAAGATCAGGAATATCACTTCCATTACACAATCAACGTCCAATCCAACCGGGGTTACTTATAATATCACAGACGCTACCGGAACGATGTCCATGTTTGTCCGTAATGTTTCGGGAATTACCGTTAATACGGGCGCAACTTCGATCACCGGGTATGTATCTATATATAATTCAACAACCCAGGTTGGTGTCAGAACCACATCCGATATACAGTAATTAATTAAGCGATACTAAAAAGATAGTATGAGAAAAAATACTTTTTACAGCCGGTTAATTGTGATCATGGCAGTTGCTGTTCTACTGCTTACCGGTATTGCCTGCCAAAAAAAATACGCCGATCCTCCAATAACAGGGGAGCCGGATATAGTGGCCAATATTACAATAAAGGATATCAAAACGAGATATATCTCCGGTGCTCCCGTGGCCATTACAGACGATGCGGTGATCGAAGGTGTAGTGAACTGTGATGACAGGAGCGGCAACTATTACCAGCAAATTTCCATTCAGGATGCCTCCGGTGGTGTGGTGCTGCGTCTCGGCGGTTTTAATTTGTTCAATCACTACCCGGTTGGCCGCAAAGTATATGTAAAACTCAAGGGGCTATACCTCGGGCGTTACAATGGCACCCTGCAATTTGGCGGCGGAGTGGATTCTCAGTACATAAGCCAGGGCGGGGTAACATTGCTCGCGCCCAACCTCATCGACGAGCACGTTATAAAGGGCCCGCTGAACCAACCGCTCGTACCACAGGTTGTTAGCGTTTCCCAGCTTACCACCAACCAGCAAAATATTTACATCAGCACTCTCGTAAAACTGGAAGGATTTGAATTTGCCGGGAGTGAACTGGGAAAAAATTACGCGGATGACAATGCCTCCGGTAACAGGAGGGTCCAGGGCTGTGTTTCCCCAACTACCAATTTCCTGATAGTGCGTTCCAGCAACTATGCCAATTTTGCAACCCTGCCGGTGGCGCAGGGAAATGGCGATATTATCGGGATCTATTCTTACTTTAATTCGGATAAGCAGTTTACGATAAGAGACACTACCGATGTACGTTTTTACGGAAGCAGGTGTCCCACCGCTGCGGGTGGAGGCAGTATTAATTTGGGAAGCACTTCGCCCTTTACAATAAATTTTGACAATATCGGTACAAGCGGACTGCCAACGGGTGTATTTGTAAAGCAGGATGCCACAGCACTGGATCTCGGAAACGAAGGCACAGTTTATAACGGCAATTTCAACACCGGAACTGCCTGGAACCAGACAAGTCTCGGCTTTAAGAACTATGCATCAGCTACAGGTCTTGTATCCACGGCCAATTCAACAACTCAAAATGCTTCTACGAACAGGGCTTTAGGTGTCAGGCAAACCGGAACTGCCGGCAGCGGGGGCGACCCCGGTGCAGCCTTCGCATTTTTGGTGGCTAATACAACCGGTAAATCCAACCTGCAACTGGAATTCAAATTGCAATCGCTGGATTCATCATCCGCTGCAATCGCACGCACGACCACCTGGAGAGTTGATTATGGCATAGGTCAAAGTCCGACGGCTTTTTCCGTCATCGCTACAAGCCCGGCCGGCCTGATCACCACGAATGGAGCTTTTTCCAATACTACCGTTACTGTCAATTTTGGCAGTCTGCTGAATAATATCAGTCAGCCAATATGGATAAGAGTGGTTGCGCTCACACCTACCACCGGTGGCGGAAACAGGCCTTCAACCGGACTGGATGATGTGAAGTTTTCATGGAACTAAATTGTATTCTGGGCTGTAAAAAGTACAGACCTGAAACCGATCCAATAATTTTTACAAATCGAAGCATATGAAAAAGTTTTACTTGTTGATCTGCCTGGGAATTGCGGCGCTGAACAGCTGGGGGCAGTTATTATATGAACCATTCAACTACACCCCGGATGCGGTCAACGGGATAGCGCAACAAAGCGGCGGTGTTTGGGTGCGGATCAATTCCGGCGATTCGATCTTGGTTACCGGCGGAAATCTTACTTATGCCGGTCTCCCTGCCTCCACGGGCAATAAAATTTCATATGATGGTACAGGAAGTGATAATTACCGTGCTTTCGCGGCACAAACTTCGGGTACGGTTTATTTTTCATTCATCCTGAATGTGTCATCCCTGGGAAGTTTGAATACCACAGGAACCTATTTTACCGGTCTCATACAGACAGCCTCAACCTCGGCATTTGGAGGCACGGTATGGACGAGGCAAAGTGCAACGGCAGGCAAATTCAATGTAGGGGTGTCAACAAGAAGCAACTCGGCAGTTAGCTGGCTGGCCTCCGATCTTGATCCCGGTACATCTTATTTTATAGTGGCAGCCTATGAGATCATAACCGGTGCCGGTAATGACATTGCTAAAATCTGGCTCAATACAGCAGCCATTGGCGGCGCCGAACCTGCTCCTGATGCCACATCGGTAGTGGGCACCGACCTGGGTGCTGCAGGTATTGAAAGGATTTTATTACGGCAGGATGCAGCTACCACAACACCGTTCATCAACATGGATGAGATCAGGGTTGGGACCACCTGGGCGGATGTGACGCCATCCGCTTCTGTTCCGGTATTGAGTATCAGCTCACCCCTTGCACCATTTGGCAATGTTTGTATCAATACAACCGCGGGTCCTAATTCATTTACCATAAGCGGTTCAAATCTTACAACTGCCAATATTTCGGTGACTGCCTTGACCGGTTACACGTATTCCACAACTTCCGGCGGCACTTATACAGTTTCGTTGAGCCTTACGCAACCCGGGGGCAACTACTCGCAGCAGATATTTGTAAAATTTGATCCAACAGCGGTTCAGTCGTACAACGGGAATATTGTCGTTTCAGGTGGTGGTGCCGGATCAGTCAACGCTGCGGCATCCGGGGCAGGTGTGAACACAATGCCGTCTGTTACAACCGGTGCTGCCACTTCCATTACACAAACAACGGCCACTGCGGCGGGAACAATTACGGCTACCGGTTGCACTGCTATTTCTGCTTACGGCATAGAATACAGTACTACAGCAGGCTTCCCCCCGGGAACAGGGCTGCAGGTTGGATCTTCCAATCTCAGCGGGGGTAATTTCAGTTCCGGGCTAACAGGACTTACTTCATCCACCACTTATTATTACAGGGCGTATGCCACCAATGCAGGAGGCACGGCTTACGGAACGGAGCAATCATTTGTTACGGCCAGTCCCAACCCTACCATCAATACCACGGCGCTTTCCGCATTTGGAAACGTATGTATCAATACTACTGCCGGTCCGAATTCATTTACCATTTCAGGCGCTAATCTTACAACAGCTAACGTTACAGTGGGTGCATTAGCGGGCTTCACCTATTCTACTACTTCCGGAGGAGCATACACCGCATCACTCAGCCTGGCTCAGCCCGGGGGCACTTACACGCAGCAGATATTTGTACGGTTTACTCCAACCGCTGTTCAATCGTATAATGGAAATATATCTGTCGGGGGTGGTGGTGTTGCTTCTGCGGTGAATGTAGCTGCTTCAGGTGCCGGAGTAAATGCTGCGCCTTCCGTAACAACGGGTGCGGCCAGTGCAATAACGCAAACAACCGCAACGGCAGCAGGTACTATATCCTCAATTGGATGCAGTGCGGTTACCGTGTATGGAATTGAGTACAGCCTTATTAACGGGTTTGCAAACGGAACCGGCACACCCGTTACCTCATCCAATCTTGCCGGGGGTAATTTTAGTTCTGCATTAAGCGGGCTTGCTCCCAGTACCACATATTATTACAAGGCATACGCTACGAATGCAGGCGGAACTGCTTATGGCGCACAGCAATCGTTCACCACCGCTTCCCCGGTTCTGAGTGCGACTGCATTAGCCGCTTTTGGTACTGCCTGCATTTTAACCACCGCCGGTCCTAATTCATTTACCATCACCGGGGTGGGGCTGACCAATACGAATGTTGTTGTAGGGCCCCTGAACGGTTATACGTTCTCAACTTCTTCCGGCGGTTCTTATACGGCTTCATTGAATCTTGCACAGGGCGGAGGGGCTTACAGCCAGACTGTATATGTAAAGTTCGCGCCAACTCTTGTTCAGTCTTATAACGGAAATATTCCGGTAAGCGGAGGTGGCGCAAGTGCTGTCAATGTTGCCGCGGTTGGAAGCGGTGTTAATACACTGGCAACTGTAGTTACCGGTGCTGCAAGTAGTTTGACAAATCACAGCGGGATACTGGCAGGTTCAATAGCTTCAACCGGTTGTTCGAATGTAACGGAGACGGGCATCGAGTTCAGCGGGATTACAGGGTTTATAAACGGTACAGGTACAAAAGTGATTTCATCCAATCTTACAGGGTCAAACTTCTCGTCATCCCTGACAGGATTGGTACAGGGAGCCACTTATTATTATAAAGCCTATGCTGTGAATAGTGGCGGTATCTCCTACGGATTGCAGGAATCGTTTACAGTGCCGGTTATCGCTGACGGATTCACCCTGTACCCGGTTCCTGTGAACAGGGGTGCAGGCTTGCGGGTTACCATGAACAAACTTGTTCCCGGTACTTACAGCCTGTTATTCTTCAGCAGCGACGGAAAACTGGCGCACCAGCACAACCTGCATATCCAGGCAAATTTCATTAACCAGGTCATAACCGTTCCATACAGCCTTCCCATGGGAGTCTACAGGGTACAGCTGGCAGACCACCTTAAACTGCTTGCAACTAAAAGCATCATTATTGAATGATCTGTGAAGGATAAAAAAAAGGCCGTGCTGATGCATGGCTTTTTTTTACCGTTGTATTTAAAGTCGTACCAGTTTGATAACTGTTTTGTAGTTATTTGTTTCTGCCTGGAGAAAATAAATTCCAGGGGCTATAGAGGAGAATGAAAGCGGGATCGTTGAACCGGGAGGGATCAACCCGTAAGCGCGGGAGTCCAGCACCTGGCCCCGGGCATTGATCAGTCTTACCCTGACATTTGTCAATGTTTTGGTAACTGTCATATTCACTGCTGCTGCGAACGGGTTGGGTGAAACCCGTATTCCCAGTTCATTGGGGCTAACGGCCGGCAAGCCAGTTATGATACCGGCAAGACTGTATTTTGAAAATACAGGATAATGATCGGATGTATTATGTGCGGTCACGTAATCGGGTACGATAGTAGTCACATCCGTGCGTACCTGGGCAGATTGCAGCACATAATATGCTTCCACTTCATTGGAGATAACATGGTTGTCGATTACATTGGGATAATTGATCATCGTGGTCTGACCTGCATTGGCCAATGGGATCGTGATGGATTTATAATGATCGGCATCAAGGGAATCTATGACGATCGGTTGGTAAGAACTTTGCGGCCCGGAACCGGTGGATATCGTCAGGTTGAGTGCATCGTTATAATCGCCGATGATCATTACGTTGACATTTGAAAAATGCGCATCCAGCGTGTCTTTCAATTCCTGTGCACCGGCCAGCCGCCGGTTATAATCCGTTGCCGTACTTCCCGATTTTCCATGAATGAGGATGAAGTAAATGGTTTTGGTAATCCCGTTGATCGTGGCATCGGTCTTCATTAAAAAAGGCAGCCGGCCATTGGCCCAATTGGAAACTGCGGTGGGGCTGGTAAGCATAAGGCCTCTGGTGCTGATGTTGGAGAAAATATCTTTTTTATAGAGGAATGCAAGCTTTTGACTTTGTCTGCATCCATTGGAACCGATCAGGCCATCTGTAC
>CAZQGZ010000140.1:0-9022 GCA_964592935.1 uncultured Chitinophaga sp.
GCAAGACCAAGATCATTGCCAAAATTGAGAAACCGGAAGCCCTTGAAAATCTCCGCGACATTATCGTGGAATCAGATGCTGTGATGATCGCCCGGGGCGACCTTGGGGTTGAATTGCCGGTGGAGAAAGTTCCGTTGCTGCAAAAACAAATCATCCGCAAATGCATGCACAGGGCCAAACCCGTTATCGTGGCCACGCAGATGATGGAAAGCATGATCGAATTCAATAAACCCAACAGGAGCGAGATCACTGATGTGGCCAATGCCGTGGTGGAAGGAGCTGATGCCGTTATGCTGAGCGGGGAAACTGCAACAGGTAATCACCCGGCGCTGGTGGTGGAAACTATGTGCAAGATCATTAAAGAAGTGGAAGCAACGGATTATTATTATAACCGCGAAGACGAATTGACCCCGCAGCCCCAATCACCTTCATTTCTCAGCGATGCCATTTGTTATAATGCCTGCAAACTGGCAAAAGACGTGGAGGCCGATGCGTTGGTGGGCATGACACAAAGCGGATATACCGGTTTCGTACTGAGCAGTTACCGCCCCAAAGCTCCCCTGTTCGTATTTACCAAGGAAAGAACATTGGTCAACCAGTTGAGCCTGAGCTGGGGTGTGCGGGCAATTTATTACGACGAAGAAGAAAGCCTTGATGATATTTTCGCTGACCAGATAGATATCCTCAAAGAAAGAAAATTCCTGAAACATGGAGAGACGGTTGTGAGTACAGGAAGCACTCCCGTTTCATTACACCTCCCGACAAACGTGATCAAGATAACTACCGTCGATTAGTAGTTTCAAAGGTTCCGGAGTTTCCGGATGTTAACCTTGCAGGAAAATGTCCGGAACTTTTTAAACGTATGGAACTCCTTCAATTTATTAAGGCCAGATAGCGAGAATGATTCCCGCAATCACACAACCTGCAACATTGTATCCTGAATTAATGATATGAAGCATCCAGGGTCTCTTTTCATACAAATAAGAAATACAGATACCCGTTGCAGAAAAACAAACCCCGGCCAATAATCCCACTTTGGCCCCCGTCATCCAGGGAGTTTCCCCGGTAGGAATTTTAGACATAAACAATGCAATACCGAGACTCGCGACGATCATCAGGATCAATGATGCCAGCATGGTCTGTGCCATTCCCTTTTTCATATTCGGATCATTCACATTCACACCTGAACTTTTTATCCAGGCATTTTTGAAAATAAAGGAATACCAGATGGCGCCCAGTAAAAAATAAGCAACGCCGGCGGCTAATATGGCCAGCCAGTTGAGATGGGAAAAAATGTCAGTATTCATAACAGTTGGTTTTGGTTATTCAATGAAAAGGTAAGAAATATTTAATAATAAACCATACCGGGGAAAATCAGGTATTGGTCAATTTTACCACTGAGGCCACAAAGTAAATTCGTCACAAAGTTCACAAAGTCTTTTCTTAATGAACTTTGTGAAAAAACTTTGTGCACTTTGTGGTAAAATAATTTTCGAAATTGGGCATTACCGAAAATCACTCCATATCAGAGTTTCCGGATCCTGATATTCCTGAAACAAACCTCGTTACCATGGTCCTGCAGGCCGATCCTTCCTTTTTGATAAGTTCCAAAGCCGGGCATGTTTCTGAACTTGCTGTTCGCCACCATTTTTTTCCAGTTATCATCCCATAATGTAACGGAAACAACATTTTCCCCGTTCAGGAAAAGTTCCAATTTCCCGTTCAGGCATTTTATTTCAGCGAGATTCCATTCACCATAAGGCTTTACGGTCTCTTTAGAGCAGGATACCAGATCGTAAAGATCACCTGCCCGGTGTTTGATGATCTTTGCATCCGGGTGCCCGTTGTTATCCAATACCTGCATCTCGGGTCCGGTTTCCCAGGGCCAGTTGTATTTGCTTTTATCTTCATGAATATAAAAGATGATACCGCTGTTACCGTCTTTGGCAATTTTCCATTCCAGCCTCAGGTCAAAATTTTCGTATACTTCATCAGTAACAATATCGCCTCCATCTTTGATCTGCCAGTTTTCTTTGATGCTGGTATCAAGATACAGGTAACCGTCTTTTACTTTCCACGCTGAACCGATATTATTACTTCCATACTTATGCCAGCCCTTTGTTGTTTTTCCGTCAAATAATAAATGCCAGCCTTCTTTTTTCTCTTCGGGGGAGATCATATTCGACCCCGTTGCCTGCCTGGATGAATTACATGAAAACAACAAAAAAGAAATAATTATTGAAATGGTTAGCCTTTGCATGTGAAGTTATTTTTTCAGTAACAGAATATATTTTACCATGGCTTCTGCATCGGCCTGGGAAATAGCCGGATGAGGAATCATGAATATTTCTCCCCATACACCATTTCCGCCGGTAATAACTTTTTTGGCCAGGTGTGTTATAATGGTATCGGGCATGCCGGCATATTTATTGGCAACTTCCCGGTATGGCGGTCCCTGCAGTTTTGTATCAATCTGGTGACAGGTCATACATTTGTTGGCAGCAACCAGCGCCAGTCCCTTCTGATAATCGGGGTTTGCCGATAAACCGGCATCATCGCCTCCTGTATTTTTTCCTCCATTTGAACCTCCCCCGCCACAGGCGCAAAGAGAAGCGATGATCAAACCACTGAAAAAAACTTTTTTCATCAATTAAATTTTATTTGTTGTAAAAAAATTATTTAAGTCCCAGTATGGTACGATTTTCCTTTTCTGCGTTGCCGCCTGCCGCAAAATCATCAAATGCCTTATCTGTTGTTTTAATGATATGCTCCTGAATAAAGGCCGCCCCTTCCGAAGCGCCGTCTTCAGCATTTTTCAGGCAGCACTCCCACTCCATTACGGCCCACCCGGTATAATCATATTGCGCCAGCTTGCTGAATATGGCTTTAAAATCAACCTGTCCGTCACCTAATGAACGGAAACGCCCGGCCCGGTCGATCCAGTTTTGATAACCACCATATACTCCCTGTTTACCCGACGGGTTGAACTCAGCATCTTTAACATGAAACATTTTTATACGTTCATGATAAATGTCGATATAAGAAAGATAATCGAGGCATTGCAATACAAAATGGGATGGATCATAAAGCAAACAGGCCCTTGTATGGTTATTCACTTTCTCCAAAAACATTTCATACGTCACTCCATCATGAAGGTCTTCACCCGGGTGGATCTCGTAACAAAGATCAATACCGCATTCATCAAAATAATTCAGAATGGGAGACCATCGTTTTGCCAATTCCGAAAAAGCGGTATCCACCAGCCCTGCAGGTCGCTGGGGCCAGGGATAAACCATGGGCCATAACAAGGCTCCGCTGAAAGTGGCATGGGCATTCAATCCCAGGTTTTGAGATGCTATCGCAGCATATTGAAGTTGCTGCACCGCCCACTCAGTTCTTGCCTTTGCATTACCATGCAATGCTGTTGGCGCAAAAGCATCAAACAATGTATCATAAACAGGATTGACCGCAACCAGTTGCCCCTGCAGGTGCGTTGACAATTCAGTTATTTCGAGGCCACAGTCATTAACGGTTCCTTTTATTTCATCAGCATATGTTATACTTTCTGCTGCCATCTTAAGGTCTATACACCTTTTGTCCCAGGTCGGCAACTGCACCCCTCTAAAACCAAGCGCTTCCGCCCAAAGACAGACTGCCTTTAATTCATGAAACGGCGGTTTATCGCCCATGAACTGGGCTAAAAAAATTCCGGGGCCTTTTATTGTAGTCATACTGATGCTGGTTACTGGTTACTGGATTCTGGATACTAGATTCTGGTTACTGCGCACAACTTTCTTATTATTTCTTATTATTCATTCTTCAAGTGCAATCCATTTTTTTTCGCTTCTTCCGCTTTCAATAACTTTCTCAATAAATAACATCCCCCTGACACCTTCTTCAACACCCGGAAAGTCGAGCCATTCCGGTTTCGGAGTATCACCACTGAGCTTTGCACTTAATGTCAGCGCAAAGTTCCTGTACAGGTTGGCAAATGCTTCAAGATATCCTTCGGGATGTCCTGCCGGTGTCCGGGTATTATGGGAAGCAAATGAACTTAAATATCCCGTACCCGCGCGAAGGATCTCTGCTGGTTTATCCAGCCATTTCACCCATAAGGTATTGGCATTATTTTGTTCCCATTCCAATCCCCCTTTTTCTCCATACACTCTGATCTTAATATTATTCTCTTCCCCTGCTGCAACCTGTGTTGCCATCAATACGCCGCCGGCCCCGTTTTCAAAATTCATTAATACGGCTCCGTCATCATCCAATGTTCTTCCGGGCACAATTGAATTAATATCGGCGCAGATCCTTACCACTTTCAAACCGGTCACATATTCCGCGAGGTTAAATGCATGCGTGCCGATATCTCCCATAGCCCCGGCTTTTCCGCTTCGTTGGGGATCGGTTCTCCAGGAAGCCTGGGCATGACCGGTTGATTCCAGCGCTGTGCTTAACCAGCCCTGCGGGTACTCCACAAATACCTTTCTAATTTTTCCCAGTTTACCATCTTTCAACATTTGTTTCGCCTGTTTCACCATCGGGTAACCCGTATAGGTATGCGAAAGAAGAAGCGTCATCTTTGTTTCTTCCAGTTTTGTCTTAATTTTTTTTGCTTCCTCAAGGGAAAAACAAATTGGTTTTTCTATCAATACATTAAATCCCTTGTCCAGCGCCATCATAGCAGGATCAAAGTGAACAAAATTGGGAGTGACAATACTTACAAAATCCAACCGCTCATCCGCAGGCATAGCTGCCTCTTTTTCCAGCATCGTTTTGTAATCCGTATAAATTCTTTCTTCCTGCAGGAAAAGACTCTTACCCGAATCAACAGCGATCGCAGGATCCACGCTTAATGCACCCGCAACCATCTCGATCAGCCCGTCCATATTCAGCGCATGCCGGTGAATAGCGCCTATAAATGCATCTTTGCCGCCCCCGATCATTCCCATTCTTAGTTTCCTGTTCAGCATTTTAATTCTTGTTAAGATGTAGTTCTAAAAATAGTACATTTAGTTTTTAAATTATTACTACAAATCTAATGATATGCAAACAGTTCACCGAAGACAGCTTTTTGTTGCCAGTTGTCTTGCTTTATTAGTTACTTCTTTGTCCTTTGGTATAAGGGCAGGTATTCTCGACCGGCTCGGTGTTCAGTTTGGGCTTGACAAAGCTGAATTGGGAACCATTGCAGCCACAGCCTTCTGGGGATTCCCCTTGGCGGTTGTTATTGGCGGGATGGTTGTGGACATCATCGGTATGAAACGGTTGCTGGTGCTGGCATTTATTTTTCATATGGCCGGCATATTGCTGACGATCTTTGCCGGTCAATCCGGCAATCCTTTCTGGGCACTGTTCATTTCCACACTCTGTATCGGCATTGCCAACGGAACCGTGGAAGCTGCCTGCAATCCCCTGGTCGCAACTTTATACCCGAATGATAAAACAACCAAACTGAATCATTTTCACTTGTGGTTCCCGGGAGGTATCGTTATAGGAACGCTTATTGTTTACTTCTTTGATAAGGCTGCCATTGGCTGGCAGATCCAGGTAGCGATGATGATCATCCCCGCCCTGATCTACGGTTTCCTTTTTGTAAAACAAAAATTCCCGGTAACAGAAAGAGTGGCCAGCGGTGTTACCACCGGTGAAATGTACCGGTCATTGCTGAACCCGCTTTTCTTTTTTATGATCATTTGTATGTTTGGCACTGCCATCACCGAATTATTTACCGGTCAATGGATACAGGTATTGCTGAATAATGTTTCGCAGAACTCCATTCTCATTCTTACGGTAACAACCGGGGTGATGGTTGTTGGAAGGGGGTTGGCAGGTCCGGTAGTTCATCGCCTATCACCTGCAGGAGTTTTATTGGGCTCGGCTGTTTTTTCTGCGCTGGGTCTGTACATTCTGGGGCATACATCAGGCAATATGTTATTCGCAGGTGCTTTGATCTTCGGTATAGGTGTCTGTTATTTCTGGCCAACCATGCTTGGCTTTGTATCTGAAAATTTGCCAAAGACAGGCGCAGTAGGAATTAATCTCATGGGTGGCGCCGGTATGTTTGCCGTCTCTTTATATATGATGTTCATGGGTGGTGTGTATGATAATAAAATACTGAAACATTTACCGGCCGGGTCCGACCTTAAATTGTATAACTCGGAGGGAGCAACGGCTGAAATGAAAGCGGCGCTGGCAGATGCCAATAAAGCGGCAGGGCCTGAAGTGATCAATACCACATTGATCATACCGCTGATATTGATCGTCGCATTTGCCGGTTTACTTTTCTATATGAGAAATAAAAAGAAAGGATGACATGTATAAAGCTTAATTCTCTCACAGAAAATAATTTGTGTGTTTGGCGAATTCTGTGATAACAAAAAAAGGCCCATTCATAATGAGCCTTTTGCTTTTGCAGAAATATTGAAAACTAACCCACCATAAAATTCCAATTATAAATATCTCCGGCTGTTCCGTAACGGATGTCATCCAGTCTTTTTTTCAATCCATTTATGATTCCGCTGTCCCTGCCTGGAGACAATGTATAATTTTCGCCATCAATCCCGATCACTTCAATGGGAGACGCAATGGCGGCTGTTCCCACGCAATACGCTTCGGTGATCGTTCCTTTATTGAAAGCTTCTTTGATCTCATTCACAGAAACCGGTCTCTCCTCCACTACAATACCCGCGTCCTTTGCAAGGGTGAGCAAAGAATCTTTGGTGACCCCATCCAATATAGAATCTGAATTCGGAGGAGTCAGTAGTTTGCTATCGATAACAAACACCAGGTTCATAGCGCCGGACTCTTCTATAAAATGATGATCCCTCGCATCGGTCCAGATCACATTATCATATCCTTCTTCTCTTGCCATTTTGGTTGGATACATTACACCACCGTAATTCCCGCCGCATTTGGTGGAACCGGTTCCGCCTTTTGCTGCCCGGATAAATTCTCTTTCCACTTTCATCTTCACGGGTCTTGAAAAAAGCTGGCCAACCGGCCCGGTAAAAATGATGAAACGGTATTCATCCGAAGGCTTCACGCCAAACCTGGCTTCGCTGGCATACATGAAGGGTCGGATATATAAAGAACTCCCGGTCTCATTCGGGACCCAGTTGCGGTCAACCGAAACCAGTTCTTTCATTCCTTCTTCAAATATTTCATAAGGGATCTCCGCCATGCACATTCTTTTTAAAGAACGGTTGAAACGTTCATAATGCCTGTCGATACGGAAAATATTTACCCGGCCGTCCTGCATACGAAACGCTTTCATGCCTTCAAATACCGTTTGGCCATAATGCAGACAAAGTGCCGTGGGACTTAAGGAAAGATTAGCAAAAGGAACGACCTGCGGTTCGCTCCATTCCCCATGATAAAAATCCGCCACCAGCATGTGATCAGAAGTATATTTTCCAAACTCCAGGTGATTGAAGTCCACTTCTTTCAGTTTTGAATGTTTTGTCCTGGTTACTTTTATGGCTGAGATGAGTTCCATATAAAAAAATATTTGAAGGGTTCTTGAAATAATTGATTCCAGCAACAAAATTTGTATATATTTTTGTTTTAAAACAGATTCAGATTTAGTAATTTTGACTGGATCAGATTGTGAATGGGCAATTGCGAATTCACCATTCACCATTGACAATTCACCTTTTTATGCGTAACAATTCTTTAAATAACGACAACCACCTCTACCTGCAGGTAGCCGAAGGTGTGGAAAAAATGATCGATGAAGATGTGCTGAAGATCGGGGACAAACTTCCTTCGGTAAGGGTGCTGAGTGAAGAATACGGGATCAGCATGGGCACGGCCTTCCAGGCTTATTATCACCTCGAGGGGAAAGGATTGATCGAATCCAGGCCCAAGTCGGGTTATTATGTCCGGTTCAATCACCGCCGTTATCCGGATCTGCCGCAGTTCAATCAACCGGAAACTATTTCCCATGAGGTAAGTGTCAGCGAGATGATCGCTTCTATTTACGGGGATATTGTGGCAGACAACGTTATCAATCTTGCCTTAGCTGTCCCTCATATATCCCTGTTGCCTGCCGCAAAACTGAATAAAGCTGTGATGCAGGCTGTAAGAAATAACAAAGATCACTGCATCAGTTATGAAGATACACAGGGCAATATTGAATTGCGCAAACAAATTGCCAAACTGGCTTTCAACTGGGGAGGCAAAATTAAACCGGATGAAGTAGTGGTTACTTCCGGTTGTCTTGAAGCCATCACCATGTGTCTTCGTGCCGTTACCAACCCGGGTGATACGGTTGCAGTAGAATCACCTACTTATTTCGGCATTTACCAGGCCATTGAAAGTCTGGGATTGAAAGTGGTAGAGATAGCAACGGATCCCGCCCTCGGTGTTGACATCAATCATTTGGAGAAAGCGATTAAAAAATTTCCCATCAAAGCCTGTGTGTTTGTTCCCAATTACAACAACCCGTTGGGCAGTTGCATTCCCGATGAGAACAAAAAGAAACTGGTTGATCTCATTTCGAAATACAATATCCCGCTGATCGAAGATGATATTTATGGTGAATTATATTTTGGAAAAACAAGACCGAAAACCTGCAAGTCGTTTGATAAGAAGGGGCTGGTGATGCATTGCTCTTCCTTATCCAAATCTTTGGCCCCCGGCTACCGTATCGGATGGGCCATACCGGGAAAATTTATTGAAGAAGTAAAACAGATCAAACGGATACATAATATCAGTTGTCCGACGCTGACGCAGGTGGCCATGTCCAATTTTTTAAAGAACGGAAGGTATGAGTATCACTTAAAAAATCTCCGCAGGGCATTGCATACCCAATCGCTGAAATACATGCAGGCCATCATTGACTATTTTCCGGCCGACACCAAAGTATCCCGCCCGCACGGCGGTTTTATCATGTGGCTGGAACTGAATAAAAAAGTGGATGCCTTTAAACTCCGTGCCGAAGCCATGAAGCATAAAA
Source organism: uncultured Chitinophaga sp. (assembly GCA_964592935.1). Classification (GTDB taxonomy): domain Bacteria; phylum Bacteroidota; class Bacteroidia; order Chitinophagales; family Chitinophagaceae; genus JJ008. Next base: position 8,960 of record CAZQGZ010000140.1, read on the forward strand.
TTGCTATCGTGCCGGGAAAAATATTTTCATCGGGCAGCAAGTACTCCAATTTCATCCGGCTTA
>CAZQGZ010000141.1:0-8987 GCA_964592935.1 uncultured Chitinophaga sp.
ATAAAAATTTAAAAAATACCTGAATATATCACAAACTCCGGTTTACGGGGCATTTTGACCCCCCCCCCCCCAACAATTTTTTTTAAATAAGGACAAATTTATCCTTATTTTATATATTTACGTCATATAATTTGGTTAATGGCAACAAGCGGTTTTTCAGCAACCTGTATAATCAGAAGAATGGGTGGCTTCCGCTGCTGCTTTGATTCATCGTCAGCACCGCTGGTATGTCCGTGATGGCTGTACTGTCATTGGTTTGGTTCATGACAAACAGAAGAAAAGATCTGAATAAAAAAATAGTAGGATATCATGTAAACAGTATTTATTTCCGTTTTATTATGTAAAGAATTTATTATTAATAATCTCAAAAACCATTGTTGTATGCCTGTTATTAATCAGCCCGATAAGAAAAATTTATATCGCTTGCCATGGTCCGCAAACGACAACCCGATCGGGTGGGTTGAAATTACCGATATCTGTAATATCCATTGCGATGGATGTTATCGTTTGGTGATGGGTGAAGGGCATAAGCCCTTTGATCAGGTAAAAGAGGAAATTTTATTTTTAAAGAAGTGGAGGAATTGCGACGGGATTTCGATTGCCGGAGGAGAACCTCTCCTGCATCCGAATATTGTTGAAATTATCCAGTTTATCACCGACAACGGAATGAAAAGCCTGATGCTGACAAACGGCTATGCATTAAACGAAGAGGTAATGCTTAATCTTAAAAAAGCAGGATTGACGGGTCTTAGCTTTCATATCGATTCTACCCAGATACGCCCTGAGTTTAAGAAAATTAAACCGGAACATGAAGTTGATTTAAATGAACTGCGCCTGAAATGCGCCAAAAAATTAAAAAAGATCAGTGGCCTGTATTCGCATTTTGGCATTACGGTTACAAGAAAAAACCTGCATGAAGTACCGGATTTGCTTAAATGGGCTATTGATAATATGGATGTAGTGGGCGGTATTTCACTGATAACATACCGGGGTGTTCCGGTACATGAGGGGATAGAATTCAGAAATGCAAAAGGACAGAAAATTCCCATTTTACCCGGTGGTCTGGGTTATTCTATTTCACCTGAGGAACTGGAAAATGCCAGTGTTACTTCAAAGGAAGTATATGCTGTGATTAAGGAGAGTTTTCCGGGGTATGAAGCAGCAGCTTATCTTGGTGGAACGGTTGACCATACATCTTTCAAATGGCTTATCGGGAATTTCATTGTCAATAAAAAAGGAAAAATCTTTGGCGCCTATGGTAAAAGAACCATGGAATTGGTTCAAACCTTCTATCACTGGAAAAAAGGAAAATACCTGGTATATCCCAAAATAAAAATGGGTAAGAGAATATTCTTTATGTCACTGTTTGATAAAACGGTCAGAAAAGCTTTTGGTAAATTTATTGTTTATTGTCTGAAAAACCCCTTCCGTTTCTTTATCCCTGTTAAAGCCATTGGAATTGGATGCATTCAGGCTCCTGATGTATTGCCGGATGGCAGGATTGATATGTGTGATGATTGCCCCGATATGTGTGTACATGATGGCAAACTGGTACACTCCTGCCGTTTGGATGAATGCAGAAAGTTTGGCAGCATGCTGCAACTGAACATTGTCAGCGAAGAAGCAAAAGACATGCTGACCCGCCGAAAATTCCAGAAACCGGTTGCCAAAGAAGAAATTAGCATATAATTCTTCAAAAACCGGGGGCATCTCTGAAAACAATTATCATTTGTTGTACTTACCGGAAGGAACATCAAAAGAATAAATAAGTTTTTGGAGATGCCTTTTTTTCAGATTAAACCGGAAATGGTCGAACTGTATTTACCTAATCATGCCCGGCGTGTTCCATAATTTTGAAAATATGAAGTAGGTAGGGGAAAAGTGCATCCATACTTTCCTGTGCACCTCTCGTTGAACCCGGAAGTGCAACAATTAAAGTATTCCCTTTTAATCCCGCCAGGCTTCTCGATAACATGGAGTAGGGCATTAATTCCTGTCCATAATTTCTTGCCGCTTCACCAATTCCAGGTATCTCCCGGTCAAGCATCGGGCGGATGGCTTCAGGTGTTATATCTCTTGCTGATAACCCGGTGCCGCCTGTAAGAATAATTAAGTCATATTTGCTATCATATAGTGCCTGCACTTTCTCCTGTATGGCACTGATTTCATCCGGAATAATGCAGTAATCGTCAATTGCTATTTTAAATTTTTCCAGCTTGCTGATAATTGCTTTGCCGGCATAGTCCTGCTTTGTTCCGGCTGCAATACTATCGGAACAAACGATTACCGCAGCTTTTAGCATACGGGATAGCTTATCAACGTATTGCGATTTACCCCCTTTTTTCTTAATCAGTTTAATGCCGGTAATCTCAATTTCTTTGTCAATCGGTTTCAGCATATCGTAAATGGTCAGGGCAACTATTGATGCGCCATGCATGGCCTCTACTTCCACGCCAGTTCGGTAAATGGTGTGTACTTCTGTTTCAATAATTATTTCCAACCCTTCTATTTTATGTGTCACCGATGCAAATTCCACCGGCAGCGGGTGACAATCCGGGATCATATCGCTGGTTCTTTTTATACCGAACAATCCTGCCACACGGCTTGCTTCCAATACATCCCCTTTCGGAACCGTTTTATTCTGAATGGCATCAATAGTTTCCTGCCTGCTCACTTTTACAATGGCACGGGCTATGGCTATACGGTGCGATTTTATTTTGCTGGTAATATCAATCATATAATTTTTTTTAGTTATTTTTTTTCCACTGATGACCTTCATCGGAAAATATTTCTTTTCCCCAGACAGGCACTTCTTTTTTAACCTTTTCAACAATTTCGTTGCATGCATCGATTGCATCTTTCCGGTGAACAGAAGAAGTAAAAACGAATAAACTTATTTCTCCGGCATGCACTCTGCCCAGGCTATGATAGATATGCATACATGTCAATGAATATTTTTGAAAAACAGACTCACGGATTTCCCGGAATTTTTCTTCGGCCATCTCCCGGTAAGCTGTGTAATCAATTGCGGCCACTTCTTTGTCTTCCATCCGGTCATTGCGTACCTGGCCCAGAAATAGGCTGTGCGCCCCGATCTCTTTTTTTGTACTGTGTTTTGCAATGGCTTCACCTATAAAAACCGGCGGGATTGCCCCCTCCATAAATACTTTTATTATTTTCTTTTCTTTCATGACAGGGTTGGGTTAACCGGTTTTTTTTTCCATGCTTCAATACCTCCCTGCAGGCTCAGGGCTGTAACTCCCGGATATTTTTCCATCAGCATTTTTACAGCTTTTAAACTTCGCATCCCTGTTTGACAAAATATGATAATTTTCCCATTGAAAGAAATTCCCGGAAGCGCTTCCTCAAAAGTACTGAGCGGTATTTGTGTATGTATGAATTCAGTTACCAGCGGCCATTCGTCTTTTTCCCTTACATCTATAATTGTAATGCCTTTTTCCGGTCTCAGGGCATCAAATTCATCGGAGCTTATTTCATTCCGATTCCTGCCGGTACCACAAAACCAATCGTAATCAAAATGCAGGTATTCATTTTTAGTCTTGGGGATCAGGCTATGCCCTTTCTCATTTGGAACAACAGCAAACTCATAAAACTGATTACTCAGACAGTTGTAGGATAAAATGGTATTAGATAAAGGCTTCCCAATACCAGTTATAATTTTTATACATTCAGTTGCCTGCATAACTCCTATAATGCCGGGTAATACACCCAGCACACCAGCCTCGGAACAGGAAGGAGTTGACCCCGGCGCAGGCGGAATAGGAAACAAATCCCGGTAATTTGTTTTAAGGTTCCTGTCTTTATCTAAAAGATTAAAAATTCCCACTTGTCCTTCAAACCGCAATACAGCTCCATACACCAGCGGCTTATCCAGCAGCACACAGGCATCATTAACCAGGTAGCGGGTTGAAAAATTATCTGAACCATCTATAACGATGTCAAAGTTTGCAATCAATTCCAGTGCATTGCTGGTTTGCAGCTGAACGTTGTAAGGCTGAAAAATAACATCAGGGTTAAGCTTTTTCAAATGGTCTGCTGCTGTTGTTGCTTTAGCTTTTCCAATATCTTCAGTTGTATAAAGAATTTGGCGGTGCAGGTTGGTAATATCCACCATATCGAAGTCAACTATACCAATGGTACCTGTTCCGGCAGCAGTAAGATACTGAAGGGCAGGGCAGCCCAACCCGCCGGCTCCTACCACCAGAACTTTTGCTTTCAGTAATTTATCCTGGCCCTCTTTTCCAAATTCTTTAAGTAAAAGCTGGCGTTGGTATCTGTCATATGAAGCTCCCTGGTTCATTTTCTTTTATTAACCACCCGAAAAAGGCGGCAGTATGGCCACGGTATCGTTATTGGCAAGTAACGTATTTTTCCTGATGATCACCATATTAACTGCCACGGAATAGCTCAATGATTTCAGGGCAGGAAAATCTGTTATCAGTTTTTGCAACAGGTCATCTGTATTTTGAACCCCGGCAATCTTCCACATGGTTTTACCGGTGATATCTCCAATCTGCCCGAATACAAGTAAATTGATTTCCATATATATCAGGTGAATAATAATTTAAAAGCAGCAATCAGTAATACAGTAGCTAAAATTCTTTTTAAAAGAGCACTTTCAAATTTTTTGGATCCAAAATAAGAACCCGTCAGTCCACCCCCAAAGGCAACAGCGATCATTATCCCCATTTCAGGTTGGTAATCAAAGCCGTTTGTAAAAAGCCCCGCCAGTCCTGCAAGCGAATTTACAAAAATGAATAATGCCGATACTGCCGCTGTTTGCTTCATATCTGCCCAGTGTAATAACAGGATTATGGGACTAAGGATAATGCCGCCGCCGATCCCGATCATTCCCGAGAACAATCCGATAGTTGCTCCGATCAGCAATGACAATAAAAGGTTTTGTTTCTGTATATTTTTTTCAGATTTAAAATTTATTCCGGCAAGTTTTATAACAGGAAACAGTAAAAGAATTCCCAGTATCATTTTATACAGGCTTGGATCTATAATGATTAGTGCGCCGGCAAATGAAGCAGGTATTGATGTAATAGCGAAGGGCCAGAAAAGTTTCCACCGGAAATGACCCGAACGATAATACTGAATAAAAGCAACCAGCGACACGATGATATTCAGCAACAGTGCGGTTGGCCGCATCGTTTCAGGCGTAAATGAATACAAGGCCATCAGTGCCAGGTACCCGCTTGCACCGCCATGGCCGACAGATGCATATAGAAAAGCGACCAATAACAAAAAAAAGCAAAACAGTATTTCAATATGCATAAGTATTCCCGGTCGCCGGTTTTCAGCCTTTATAAATTTTGAATTTTAGTTGGTTTATATAATCATTTGCACCGTTACCAGCTCTCCTGCCTTAAACAGTTCTTTATCTTCATTCAATTCAATAAGACAATCCGCAAAGGCAAATGAATTCATCAGGTAACTTTCCTGGTTTGCCAGAACGGATACCCTGCCGGACGTTATTTGCCCTTTGAGAAAATAAGTTAGTTCCTTTTTTTTTGTATAATCATTGGCCAGGGGCAGCTTCAGGATTTTGAAATATTCTTTCCTGGTAAAGCTGCTGATGGCGGGCACTATGTATTCATAAAAGCAGGTGAGTACCGCTGCCGGGTTTCCGGGAAGGGCAAAAACAAGGGATTCTTCCCGGGTGCCGAAATAGAAAGGTTTGCCCGGTTTTTGTTTTACTTTATGAAATATTTTTTTCACACCGCATTTTTCCAGTGCGGCTGTCACCAAATCATAATTACCAACTGAAACTCCGCCGGTGGTTATGATGATATCCGGTTGTTTGCATTTTTCAAATGCATACGCAATAGCTTCTTCATGATCATCTGCAGTTTCAACGGATGCCGGAATGATGTCAAGTTGTTTTAAAGCTGCTGCAAGCCCGAATGAATTGGACTCGTATATTTTTCCCTCCGGCAGCTGAGTTCCCGGTTTCACTAATTCATTTCCGGTAACCAGGATGCTGACGGAAGGCCTGGCGTAAACAGTTACTTTATTAATACCTGTTCCGGCCAGAAATGATATGGCGCCGGGACTAAGCAATTGGCCGGTGTTTAAAATCAGCTCTTCTTTTTTCGACTGGGAGCCCCGTAGCCTCACATTACTTCCTTTATACAGTTTTTCATCTTTGATTTCAATGCTATCACCGGTGACTATTACTTTTTCCTGCATCACCACCGTATCAGCCCCCGGAGGCACAGGTGCTCCGGTAAAAATGCGGATAGCTTCCGGAGGTATTATTTTTTCTGATAAGAAACTCCCGGCTTGTACTTCACCTGTTAAGATCAATTTACTTTTCTTATCCCAGGTGTCAAATGAAAAAGCATAGCCATCCATCGCCGCCTGGTTGAACGGGGGCGTGTCAACCAGCGAAAAGCAAGGCTCAGCCAGGACAAAACCTGCCGCAACCGGCAACGGTAATTGCTTTTTTTTTGAAAACCTGCAATGTTTCAGTATAAGTGATCTCGCTTCCTGCACTGACAGCATCTTTTAATCTTTTTCAGGTTTTGTGAAATGTTTTTTCCCCGCAATTCTTTTTAACATATTTCTGAAAATAAAAAAATGAAAGGGAAGCATGGCATACCAATAATTTCGGCCCATAATTCCTTTCGGCCTGAAGGTGGCAGTTTGTTTTAATATGCAACGATTCTCGTTTTGAACAATGGAGAACTCAAGCCAGGCTTCACCCGGCAGTTTCATTTCAGCAAATAATAACAGACGGTGATTTTTCCGGTCAGCTACCAACACCCGCCAAAAATCAATAGTATCCCCGGGCTGAATATCCACATCACTTCTTCTTCCCCGGCTGATACCAACACCACCTGCCAGTTTATCCAGCAGCCCCCTCATGCGCCAGAGTCTATCGCCATAATACCAGCCATGTTTACCACCGATACCAAAAAAACGGTCCGATACTTCCTGTACTTTGTCTTTGTCAATTTCAATCCATTTCTTGTCCTTATAACAACCATGCACCGGTACTTCAATATACTGGCTCACATCCAGGTCAGTCAGGCTGCTGGACGCTGCATCCGTCCAGCTGGAAACAACCATATTTTGTTCAATCCTTTCAAATGCCATTAAAATGGCATCCCGGTAGGTGATCAGTTTCTGCGGAATGATTTCCTGTATGGAGAATTCCTTACATATAACATCATTCTTCATGCTTTCCACCAGTTGTTTTGCAATCGTATAATTGGCAGAAGTGCTCAGGAAAATCCAAAGAGACGAGAGTTTGGGAAAAACAAAAGGTACAGTAATAATATATCTCTTATAGCCCCGCACAGCGGCAAATTCCAGCAGCATCTGTTTGTAAGTAAATACATCAGGCCCGCCGATTTCAAACGACCGGTTAAAGGTCTTTTCATTATGAAGACAACGTTGCAGATAGTAAATCACATTCCGGATTGCAATGGGCTGACACTTCGATTTCAGCCATCGGGGCACGATCATGACAGGAAGTTTTTCTGTAAGATCCCGGATGATTTCAAAAGAAATACTTCCTGAACCAACGATAATCCCTGCTTCAAAAATGGTGTAAGGGATACCTGAGTTTATAAGGACATTCTTTACTTCCTTTCTTGCCATCAGGTGCCTGGAAAGATTTTTTACATTACTGATGCCGCCGAGGTAGATAACCTGCTTTACCTGTGTAAGCATTGCTACCAGTACAAAACAGCCTGCGGCCCTTTTTTCATATTCCTTTAGTGTGGTAGAAGTGTCACCAAGAGAATGAATCAGATAATAAGCTGCGTCGAATTGTTTTTTATTAAAATGCTGAACGGCATTTTCGGGCTGAAGAAAATCGTATTCAATCAGGCTGATTCTGTTCTCGAGATGGGGAGTTAGTTTGAAGCGTCTCTTATCCCTCACCACGCAGGTCACTTCATGACCGGCCTCTACCAATACCGGTAAAAGTCGTCTCCCGATATAACCATTGGCTCCGGTAAGTAAGATGCGCATAACATTTCATTTTATTCAGCCTCCTATATTAATCATACTCCTGTTATTGATTTTGGAAGCATCGGTTTGTTCATAAACGGCACTGAATTGCCCGCCCCGGGACTCCTCTTTGCCGGCTAAACATTGTTTTATCAGCGGGGTAATATCATGACCCCGGCGAAGTGTTGTTAATATATCTGTTTCATTCCGGGAGAAAAGACAGTTTTTCATTTTGCCATCCGTGGTCAGCCGCATCCGGTTACAACCACTGCAAAACGGAAGACTCATGGAACTGATAATGGCAAATGTTCCTTTGTGACCGGGGATGTAATATTTTTTTGCCGTATCTTTTTTTTCACCGGCAAGGGGAAAAAATGAGAACCGTTCAGCAATGGTATCCAGCATTTCCCGGTGTGTCACCACTTTTTTGTTGTCCCATTCATTTCCAATAAAAGGCATGAACTCGATGAAACGAACATGCACCGGTTGATCTTTTGTCCAGGCTGCAAAATCGGCAACTTCCACATCATTCACCGTACGCATCACCACCACATTCACTTTTACATGAAACCCATGCTGAAGCAGCAGGTTTATATTTTGGTTTACCCTGTCAAATTCATCGCGGCCGGTAATGGCGAGATTGACATCTCGTTGAAGCGAATCGAGGCTGACATTAACGGATTTGATTCCTGCTTGTTTGAAAACATCAATAAATTCATGAACGAATACACCATTGGTGGTGATGACCAGCTCCACCGGGTATTTTGATAACCGTTCAATTATTTCCCGTGCATCCCTGCGCACAAGAGGCTCGCCTCCGGTTAACCGGATTTTCTTTACGCCTTCTTTTATAAAAACAGAAGCGATGTTCTCTATTTCTTCCCCCGACATCCTGGTGGAGCCGGTAAAAAAACCTTTGGGCAGGTCAACAGGATTGCAGTAGGTACAGCGGAGATTGCACTTATCGGTAAGTGAAATCCTCAGGTAGTCGTGTATGCGTC
>CAZQGZ010000142.1:0-8952 GCA_964592935.1 uncultured Chitinophaga sp.
GTTTCATATGATGAAACCTGTGCAGGTAAACAAGCAAAAGAAAAAGAATTTATGCGGGTATGTGATGCTGTTTAAAAGAGCTGCCGCAGATACCGGGTCTGCCATTCCTTCCCCGAAATTTCCCTGATAAAAAAATAATTGGTTCCCCTTGTCCTATTTTTCTGAAAGAAAAATACAGTTCGTTTTGTAATACATTGAACGAAAGATCTGATCTGAGAAAAAAAACAAAAGGGGGAAAACTGACTTGAATATTGATTCTTGATTCTTGATTCTTTTATTTCGGTAACAAAGACTCAAGATTCAAGAATCAATATACAAGACTCAAGTGATTGTACTCCTGATGATCATTATTTTTACTGTGTCAACGATATTCTCACCTGTAGTCCTGCCCTTGTATTGGTGATGGGGAAGGCATTGCTGATCTTGGGGATATTGCGGTTCTGTTCGAAATACAGTTTAATATTGATCTTATTGTTGACTACATAATCAATAGATGGCGCAATGCGGATCACTTTTTGCCCCGCTGTACCAAAAGATGTTCGCTGGTCGAGTTTGCTGTTGGCCGTGGCATCATCCCGCAGGCTGAAATCCATCCGGAAGGTTACATCATTATCCAGTTTGCCTTTCATGAACGGAAGCTTTTTGATCAGCGGCATTCCTTTCCGTCTCCAGTCAAGTCCGAAAGTTATTTCGGTAGAACGGTTTTCTGCCAGCTGGTAATCGATCAAACTCAGGCTGAGCTGGCGGCTTTTCTTGAATTCAAAACGGGTACTCAGTTGATTGGTAAAAGTCATTTCAATGCCGATCAGCGGATCAAATGCTTCCTGGATGGAAATATTCGGCACCAGGAAGAATGGAACATAATTCCCGGTGAGCGTATCCCGGAAATAAGGATATCCTACCCGCAACGGATCCTGGAATAATAAGGCCGTATTAAAACTGTTCATGCTGAATGTGCTGTGATAACCATGACGCAGCGTGAAGTTGGTAAATATTTTATCCAGACCGGGAATCCTGGAAAGGCCGTTGTAAGTAACAGTCCAGTTGGGTTTGGGTATGATGCCGGAGAACGGATTAGAGCGAAGATTGGGATTGCTGTTTCGTACCAATTTCACACTGTTCGGATCCTTATTTGTATAAGCAGCAATAAATGCAGGAATAACTACATCCTGTGCATACCGGCCATAACCTTTATAATACCCGGGGTCATTGGGATCAATAACACCGCCCTGGTAATTATTCAACGATGCCAGTTTCTTGGATAAAATGGAACGATTGCTTTCAAATTGTTTGAATGTTTCAGAAATAACATTCGGATCAAATGGCTTGAACAGGGTCTGGAAGGCAATATAACTTACATTAAAACTACCGAGAGCATAAGGGTTCAGTCTCTTTAATCCGGTACTGAGCGGGTTCTGGAAACCCAATGTATCCTTATATAATTCGGAATATTGCTTGTCGTATGTTTTATCCAGGTTGATATCGATATTGAAATCCCTGAACGGGCTCACCTGTGCCGTGATGTTCATCCGTTGATTATACCGCTGGCGGATCATATCACTGACGAGCGAATCACGTGACAATAATCCTTTGGCACCAAACCGGTTGATCCAATTGGTGTCAGGCTGGTACCCGAAAATATAGCCAAAGCCTGGCTGACTGCTCTTTGGATTATATCCCAGGATTTTGGTGCTGTCCATATAACCCGGTAAGGTAGTTCCGAAATCTTCCGTGTACTGGATTCCTACCCGCTTCAACGAAGTGATAAGCCGGAAAAAGAATTTGGTAACATTCCCGACCTCGGGTAATTGATTCGGATCTTTCTTCTCTTTTACTTTTTTCTGTTTTACTTTTTTTACTTTTTTCTTTTTACCGTTCCTGGTTGTGTCGCCCTTGTTTTGCTGGTTCTGTAATATTTGTGCCGGGGCTATTTGTTGCGGCTGTTGGTTATCTATACTTGCATCGCCGCTTTTTCCGTCGGATTTTTTGTTCTTATCTTTTTTCTCATTCTTCTGACCTTTCCCGTCACCCGGTGTTTTGGGAATATTGGGTGTGTTTGTATTGACCGCCCTGAGGAATCTCCATTTATTATAGAGTTCTTCAAATTTCAATTCACCGTTGATCGTACGGGTTTGTGTATTCGATAATGTATTGCCCAGGTTCCTGGCCAGTAAAGAAGCGGCAAGCCAGTTATATTTCGTATTGTAACTCGCCGTTAAGGTAGTCCAGTCAAGGAATGGAATTTTTTGGGTGGGAACGTTATACCGCACCGTAGCTTCCTGGTGATAATTGGTATTTCTTCCGCCTTTGAATAAATTCTTACGGACAGAATCTTTTTCTTCCTTCGTATCAATCCGGCCAAATGGTTCATCCACCCTTGCATTATTGGTGGCCATGAAATCAATGAAGATCGAGCGGGTCAGGTTCCACTGCAGCATGTAATAACGGTCGAACGTAAAAAATTTATTGTAGGTTTCCGGGATCTTATACGGACCTCCGCCCACATTCCGCAGGCTGGTGGCTCCGAACTGGCGGAAGACATCTGCCTTAAAGGATACCTGGGATGGCGCATAGCTTATATTAAAATCTTTGATCAGCGCCAGCCAGCGTGAGTTTGATTTGATGAGTTTCTTAAAAGGCTCGAACGGCTTTGCCTGCGGTGAATAGGTATAACCCACGGCTCCCCGTGTACGCCGCATCTCATCTCTTTCGATCAGGGGGTTATGACTCAGCGTCTGGATATAGGAATAATTAAAATCAAAATTGGTGAGACTCCAGAACTTCGGACGCTTTCCGTCTGTTTTTACTTTCCGGACATTGGTCAGGTTGATGGTCTTGATAGTGGTGACATCCAGCGCCTCATTGCGGATAGAATCTTTTTTCCCGGCCGGCGAAGTTCTCAATTTATCTTTCAGTTTGATATCAAGATCATATGGATCATATTCCGGTGTACTGCTGGTCTGGCTGATGCCTGCATATAATGGGATCTGCAGCCCGAGTTTCTTAGGCAATAATTTCCCGGCTTCAATAGAAGTGGATGCATCAAATGTGTAACGGTCCTCCCGGCTTCTTTCATTCACTCTTTGTTCCAGGGTTCCGAACCCGCGGGTGGTTGCTGTTCCGGACAGTGTAAGTGTTCCCAGGTCGGCAAGACGCATATCCACCCGGGCCAATGCGGCCCATCCTCCTTTTTCATCGAGGTCGGATAGACGAAGTTCATTAAACCAGACTTCGGTACAAACCGTTTCCCGTCTTACATTTTCTACTGCCAGCAACATACCTTTCACTTCACCGAGGTTGGGATTACCGATCACGGCATACGAACGGCCATTGGGTAATGTTTCCTTGTAATAGAGAGCATTATTGCTTAACCGGTTTCGCCGTTCTTTTAATTTGATCAGGTCATCCAGTGCAAAATCAAGGTTATTGACATCCGGCCATATTTTAAGGCTGTCTGTTGTCCCCGGTGGTGTTATCTTCAGCGGGATCTTCACTTCATAATAATTACCTGAAAAATCATTGCCGATCCTTATCACACCATTCAGGTCCCCATCCTGGAGTTGCACGGCTCCCGGCACTGATTCGGCATGAATAAACATGGAAAGTTTTTTGTATTTAACCAGGTCAAGATTTAATGTTTTAAATACACCCCTTGCTTCTTTTTTTGGCAACGCACATACCTGTACACTTAAAGCCTGTTCATTCAGGAACAGCGAAACATTGTTATTGCTTAACTGCTGCTGTCTTTCAATGCCCGGGGGAATTCGATATGGAACAGGCTGGCGCTGATCGTTCTCTTCAATGTTTACAGCGAGTGTATTAACGGATGTAAGATCTGGATTCGGCAGATTGACAAACTGCCCGGTCGTATCGATCTTACTCCTGAACTTTCTCCATTGATTACGCACCAGTTCCAGTTTCCCGAAACGCATGACCACTGAATCGGCAAATCCTGTAACGAACATCCGGATAAAACGAATGGATTTAAAGTCCGGTATATTCCCGATTTTCTGTGTATAGGCATTAATGGGAATTCTGAATAAATACCAGGTTTCGGTACGGGTGGTTCCGTCCGCCAATTTTACGGTAGGAGTACGTACGTCAGTAATAAAATTGGAACCCGCCGTCATGAAAGGCCGGATGTTCACTTCATACTGGAAATACTCTTCCACTTCATTCATCGTATTATCGCGGTTCAGTTCCTCTGCGTCTGGATATTGTGTGAAGGCATTGATGAACTCTGTATTATTATTGGCAGCAGGTGAATTGCCATTCGGGTTATTGATATTTTTATAACGTTGCAATATACCCGCTACCGGTGCGGCATCAAAGGAGCCATCGCGGTAAGGAATAAAATTATCAGCGGATGGATCATCTTTTGCTTTCTGGTAGACCGGAGAACCGGCACCGAAATTGGTCTGCAGGCTGTTCAGGTAAGGTGCAAATTTTGTTTTTTCATCCTCATCACGCAGTCCGTCAAAACCAACATCCTGGTATTCGCGATCAGTAGGTTCATTACTGAAAGCATTGGTAACCTGCAACGGATTGGAAGGAACCCGGCCCCATACCGTATTATTGTCAACCGGGGCATTAATGGTGGGGGTTGGCAATCCGTTTTCATATAATCTTTTTCCATCCCTTAAAACATCCTCCGAAATATTTCCGATATTAAAATATAATTTCCCGCCGGTCGGGTTGGCGGTATTCTTTATGAAGGGATCCTGAAGCCAGAATTCGATGAATTCGATATTGGCTGTTTCAAAATCTGTCTGGTCAATATTTCTCATCAAACCTCCCCATGAACTGTCCGGGCGCAATAACCTTCCGTTTGCATCCACTTTACCAACCCTGGATTCAAAGTTGTAAGGACCTTTTTCCTTTGGATAAAATGCAACGTCAAATGTTGTAAGTAAACCTTCCCCAAGCTGCGTGCTGCGTTTGGGGAATATTTCTGTTTGAAAAACCTGTCTTGTTTCCGGTCTTGATAATTCGGCCAGGTTATTCCGCAACGGGTTGTTTGAACTTCTTTTTTCCTGCAAAACGGGTTCAATATTATACCAGGCAATTTTTGCCCGATGATACCCGCTTCGCAAATCATTATTTAATGCAGATTCAGGGAACAAACCATTTTTTTGCGGAACGGAAGCCAGTGTCCAGCTGATCAGCGGGAACCGTAGATCAATATTGGAACGGGTTCCTTCAAAATCATCGATATAAACCTGTCCTCCTTTATCGCTTCTGCTGGCATTTATCTGTTTCGGATGCCCGGGTTGCAATAACGCAGCTTCTGCATAAGCAGTAATGGAGGACATGGCTTTTGTTGAATAGAAAGGTAATTTGTCAAGCCATTTTGTAAGACGGGGTAAGTTATTCCGGTAATCCACATCTATTCCAAACATGGTGTTCCGGATGGGATCTTCCCCGTAAGATTCCTTGATAAAGAAAGGTCTTTCACCCAGCCGGACAATTGTTCCGCCCAATGTCAGTTTTTTGCTGGCCAGGTAATCAAGTCGCAGACCCAAAAAGTTTTTTTGCTGAAAACCAAAGGCCTGGTTGCTTTCATATTGTATGTCAACCGGCACGCCGGAACTGAGTATGGACTGATTGGTCACACGGAGTGTTCCAAGATCATAATTGATCTCGTAATCGACATTTTCCTGCAATACCTGTCCGCCGGCTGTTACCCGCACTGAGCCACGGGGAATATTATAACCCAACTGGTATTCACCACCGCTGGGATTGCCGGAGCCAATGCCGGTACCGGCACCACCTCCAAATCCGGAATTTCCAAAACCTCCGCCGGCCACGCTGCCCGATGATTTTGACTTACCAACTATCTTGAACCGGTTCAGGTTTGCATAAGTCTGTGCTATGGCCTTTATCGTATCGTAGAGAGGATAATATAAATACTGGTCTCGTCGTCGCTGGAGATCGTAAACATAATCAAGATCATGACCAAAAGGTTCAAGTACCGGGAACACGACACGGCTTTGAGAAGAAATAACAGTAAAGCCTTCTATAAAATCAAATATACCATCGGGCTGCGGATCATTCTGGTTATTGAGCCGGTCGAGGTTAACCAGGGAAATGATCGGTTGGCCTTTATACGTTGTGATCACACTGTCGGCCGGTAAATATCTTTTATCACCGAGACTTGGCTCTTCGTAAGTGATATCCAGTTTGAAATCCTGTCTTTCCAGTTGACCGAATCCGACCGAGTACACATTCTTCATCATCAGGTCCCAGATAGGAAGATTGGTACGCTGTGATGTTGCTTTCAATAATTTCAGGAATAAAACCCGTTGTGTATTGCCGGTGGTATCGGGTGGTACATCCTGCGAGAATTCACCCACCTGGTATACCCGTCCGTTATACGTGTATTGAAAAGCCACACCCAGTACTTCATCGGGCATAAGAGGTTGGTTCAAAGAAATAAATCCGATCCGGTCATTAAAGAAATAATCAGAAGGACTCAGTTTACGGGCAAATGTTTTTTCAAAATCCTGCACCGGTTGAAGATTGAATGGGGCAGATGTCAATGTACTTTGTACCAAAGAAGAATTGCGGCTGCTGGGATTGGCAAGAATCGTAGCGTATAAACTATTACTCTTATTATCTGGTTTCGGGTCGGTGTTTCCATTTGCCCAGGGGCCAAATGGCGTAGTTTCACCTAGGTCCATCAATCCCACGATATCTCTTGTATCGGTCGTGGCTCCATTCCGGTTGGTGACCCACACTTCCACTTTCAATATTTGAATAGCAGAAGTCACCACCGGCAGGCTCTTCATGGCCTTATTATAATTATTGCGGAAATACTGGGCAAAAAGAAAATGCCTGTTCTCATCATACTCATCCGCTTTCACAACAAAATTTTGAGACGAACTGCCTCCCTGCAAACCGAGTGATTGCCTTTGGGATTGCTGGTTAGCCAGCACCCCCGTGATAAATAATTTTCCGAATTGTAGTTGCGTCTTGATACCAAACAAAGATTGTGCTCCGGGTATCAGGGTGCCTTTTGAGGGAAAATTGGTATTACCCGCCTGGAATTGTTTGATGATCTCATCATCCTTACCATGGTAATCCAGTTTCAACTGGTTCTCAAAATTAAAATTGGCAAGGGTGTTATAATTGATCGGCAACTTCAGTTTATCCCCGATATTGGCATCCACCTGCAATTGGGAGTTCATATTAAAATCAAAACCCCCGTTCTTCCGGGCTCTCTCGGGAAGGGTCGGGTTCTTGATATTTTGTCCCTGGTAACCGGCCAGCAGGTCCACATAACCGGAAGGTTTGATCTCTACTTTACCTGTGCCGATGATCCTGTTAAACAGGTCATCCGTGATCCTGAACTTGGGTTTGAATATCCGCCGGTTCATATTCGCCAGCAAAGCGGACCGCTTCTTAAAATAATCCTGTTCGTCTTTTTGACCCTGCAGTTTTAAAAATTCTTCCATGGTAAAGGAAGTCGGGGTCCGGTAATAATGATTCCCTATTTTTTCAACGATGTAGTATTGTTTTGTTTTGGGATCATATTCGATGGTCCGTTTAACAAAAGAAGTATCCTTTAAATCAAATGTATTATAGTTGGGATAGGAATAAGGATCCCCGCGGCGATCCGTCAGCGGGTACCGGCTAGTATCCGTTTTGAATTCATTAATATTTCCGGGAATATGATAAAAATAACGGGCATGCGCCTGCGTAAAAAAAGCATGCACAATGGCTAATGTAACCAATGTACGGAAGATATGAGCAGTTTTAAGGTTCAAGGTTTTTTCTCTATCAATTAGTTTCCTGAATTGAGCCTGAAAAAATATTCAATTTACTCCACTTTTCATGAATATTCTTCCTGGCGAATTTTATGTGGTAAATGCCGAAAATGACAATTTATACATATAAATTCCGTGTTACAGGGAACGAAGTGTTTTTTTAATCAATTCCTCAACGGATAGATTGGATTCGGTTGCCATGGTTCTTTCCAGGGCCTGGCTGGCAGCCTGGCGATTGATGCCCAAAGCCATCAGAGCATTTAACGCATCCTGCTGCAAACTATTGTTTTTCATAGGGTAAATATTTGTTTCTACAGGGTGTTTTGCCAATTTGTCCCTGAGCTCCAATATCATTCTTTCCGCTGTTTTTTTACCAATGCCTTTTATCCCTTCTAATGTCCTTGTATCCGACGAAATAATGGCTTTTGCCAGTTCATCGGGTTTCATATAAGACAACATGACCCTCGCTGTTGATGCTCCGATACCAGAAACCCCGATCAAATGCAGAAACATCTCTTTTTCCGCCGGGTCAAAAAAGCCATATATTATATGTGCATCCTCCCGGATGAGCAGGGAAGTATGCAGCAATCCTTTATCCAGATGCTGGATCTTTGACCAGGTATTCAGGCTGATCTGAACCTCATAACCGATACCATTTACTTCAACCTGCACTGCCGCCGGACTCTTTTGCACAAAATCTCCTTTCAGATATGCGATCATGGCTGCAATATAACAGCCTAAACTGAAATGGCAATGCAAAATTTATGTGGCGCTATTCCGGTTTTCGAGATCGCCTTAAACAAAAAAAATCACCTGTTCTTTGCCATTTTCTTTAATTCGTCAATCTCTTCCTGCTGTTGCAGAATATATAAATACAATTCTTCAATTTTTTCAAGCAACTTCCGGTTCATGTTGCCAAGCTCAATCCCATTCTTTTCCACTTCAGCTGCAGCTGGTATTCCCGGCAGATGTTTGTTGTCACGGATATATTTTGCAAGTTTTGGCAACGGCATAATAATATAATCCTCATCAAAAACATAATCAGCCCAACCGGAGGAAAGAGCCACTCTTACACTATCTGCCAGCACACCACCCAAAACATTCAAAGTTCTTGTGCCTTTAAAAACATATCCATTGGGTTGGGGCATGCCCATTAAAATTTGTCCTGTTGAAAAATTGCCATACA
>CAZQGZ010000143.1:0-8909 GCA_964592935.1 uncultured Chitinophaga sp.
AAGCAAGATAAAGATTTGCCTATTATCTCCACACTTTCCATGACCTGCTCTTTTGTAATGATCAGGGGAGGGGCGAGCCTGATCTTATCTCCATGAGTTGGTTTGGCCAATAGCCCGTTCTCTTTTAATTCCAGGCAAAGTTCCCATGCAGCATCCTTATTCGCATGATGAATAACGATAGCATTGAGCAATCCTTTTCCCCGGATAATGCCGATATGTGGTGAATTCAATTTTTCCAATTCAGTTCTTAATAATTTTCCCATTACATCCGCGTTCTCCGCCATCTTCTCATCTTTCAATACCTGCAACGCCATCATCGCCACTTTACTGGCCAGTGGATTGCCGCCATAGGTTGAACCATGCTGGCCGGGTTTGATAGTCAGCATAATTTCATCATCACAAAGCACGGCACTTGCCGGGAGCATACCACCGCTCAATGCTTTTCCGAGCAATAAAATATCCGGTTTTACATTTTCATGATCACAGGCCAGCATTTTCCCGGTTCTGCACAGGCCGGTTTGGATTTCATCGGCTATAAAAAGAACATTCGCCTCTTCGCATAATGCTTTTGCTTTGGCGAGATATCCGATATCGGGAACTACGACTCCTGCTTCACCCTGTATAGGCTCCACCAGAAAACCAGCAACGTTTTTATCTGTTAATGCCAGAGCCAGTGCATGAATATCATTGTATGGGATCATTTCAAATCCCGGCATCAGGGGACCAAAATTCTTTTTGGATCCCGGGTCGCTGCTGAATGAAATAACAGCGGACGTGCGCCCGTGAAAATTTCCTTCACACACAATGATCTTGGCCTTGTTTTCTTCAATGCATTTTACTTCGTAGGCCCATTTGCGGCAGAGTTTGATCCCGGTCTCCACCGCTTCCACGCCGGTGTTCATGGGTAATACTTTGTCATACCCGAAATAATCTGTGATAAATTTTTCATACTCACCCAACTGGTCGTTATAAAAAGCGCGGCTGGTCAGTGTTAATTTTTTTGATTGTTCAATAAAAGCCTGGACGATCCGGGGATGACAATGGCCCTGGTTAAGGGCAGAATAACCGCTCAGGAAATCAATATATTTTTTCCCGTCAACATCCCAGGCGAAAACCCCTTCGCCCCGGTTAAGGACAACGGGAATGGGATGATAGTTGTGGGCTCCGTATTGGTCCTCGAGTTCAAGATGATATTGTGTCTTTGGTGACATATCTATAAGTTGTTGCATAAAGGAAATTAGAAATGAGAAATAAGGAATGAGAAATGAGAAAGGTTACAGCCATCAGGGGCAGGAGGATTCTTATCCTCGATGGTTGAGCAGGTCGAGGTTTGCTGAAAGGAATTTTATTGTATTTGCTTTTTTATGCATAGCAGGCCTGCAAGATACAAAAAATTATCGGAATTTTTCATTTATGTAATGCCGGCTTAAGTGGATATTAGGTATTTGAAACACAAAGACACGGAGGCACAAAGGCACAAAGAAATTCAAAATATTTCTCTCAATATGAAACATCGATATTTTCCTGGATCTTTAGGAAAAGTTCAATCTGAATCTCTGTGCCTCCGTGTCTTAGTGTCTTTGTGTTTCAAAAAAATCTTTCAATCACTATTTAATAATAACACCGGTTGTTGGCATTTTATTTAATTGAAACACAAAGACACGGAGGCACAAAGAAATTTGTAACATTTTTTTCAGCATGTTGAGTCGTTATTTTCCCAGGACCTTTAGAAAATTTTCAAAATGTATCTCCGTGCCTCCGTGTCTTCGTGCCTTGGTGTTCCAAAAAATTATTTCAACCACCATTGTAAATTACCCCGGTTGTCGGCGTTTCTTTCAGTTCAATGCGGGATAAGGAGGGCAAAACAGGTTTTATCTGTTCCCAGAGCCAGGCAGTAATATTTTCCGCAGTGGGATTCTCCAACCCGCTTACATCGTTCAGCAGTTTATGATCCAATTTGTCAATAATTGGAGTGACCAGGTCTTTCAATTCTTTAAAATCAATAATCCATCCCAGATGTTTGTCCGGTTCGCCTTTTACATAAACCCGCAGCCGGTAGGTATGGCCATGTATGTTCCTGCATTTATGGCCCTCGGGTATAAGGGGAAGAAAATGAGCCGAATCAAAGGCAAACTCTTTGTATATCTCCATGATCGTAATTTTAACGGCAAATGTAATGGTCGGTTTTTATTTTACACCTGACATTCAACAATAAAATATTTATTTATGGATTATAAGATCCCGGCCGGTACAAGGATCGGCCATGTGCACTTAAAAGTGACAAACCTCGAAAGGTCACTGAAATTTTACCACGACCTGCTGGGTTTTGAATTGCAGCAATATTATGGCAACAGTGCCGCTTTTATTTCTGCCGGCGGTTATCATCATCATATCGGCCTGAATACCTGGCATAGCAGGAATGCCGGACCCGCCCCGGTAAAAGCGGCAGGATTGTATCATACGGCTATCTTATATCCGACAAGAAAAGATCTTGCGATCGCATTGAAAAGACTGATTGATGCAAACTACCCATTGACCGGCGCTTCCGATCATGGAGTGTCTGAAGCCATCTACCTCGATGACCCGGATCAAAACGGTGTGGAATTATACTGGGATAAACCCGAATCACAATGGCCAAGAGATGAAAAGGGTAACCTGGTCCTGGTTACCGAAGCGCTGGATATTGATGACCTGTTGCAATCAGCAATTTAATTCCTTTACAAAATAATGGGAAGGAAAATTCAATGAAGACGAATTGCCTTTTGTAAAAATTCCATAAACCGAACTGCCGCTGCCGCTCATGGAAGCATACAATGCCCCGGCGTGGTACAGATCATTTTTTATTTTTTCAATCGCAGGGTATTGCGGGAAAATGGTTTTTTCAAAATCATTTTTCAATTCGTTTTTCCATACTTCCATGGGTTTATGGATGATTTCCCGAATGGAAATTCCGGGTATGAATGGTTTGATACCGGCAAAAGCTTCCCTGGTACTGATAGAAATTCCCGGGTTAACCAAAATAATTTTATAATTCCCAAGATCAAGACCGATCTCTTCAAGCATTTCACCTCTGCCTTTTGAAAAACAGGGTTTGTTGATAATGAAGAAAGGACAGTCGCTTCCCAGCATCGATGCTTCTTCAATCAGATCTTTGGTTGAAAGTCTAAGGCCTGAAATTTCATTCAGCAACTTCAGGGTGTGTGACGCATCAGAACTTCCTCCACCGAGACCCGAACCGGCCGGGATCACTTTATGCAGGTGCATCTGAACCGGAGGTATATGCGGAAATTTCTTCTTTAATAGCCTGTATGCTTTCACACAAAGATTATCAGCCGGTTCACCCTCAATTTTCAGACCGCTGGATGAAAATGCAATATCGTTTTTGACCTCTTTTTCTTTTGAAGGAATTATTTCCATTATATCACGAAGGGTAATAGGGTAAAAAACAGTTTCCAGGTCATGATACCCATCATCTCTTCTTCGAAGAACGCTGAGGCCAAGATTTATTTTACAGTTGGGAAAAACGATCATACCAGTCAGAAAAACACGGGATTTTTAATGGGAAATGCAAAAGTACTTTATACCAACCATCGTCAAATAACAACCTTGAAAAAGAACCAAGAACCAAATTCCAAAAAAAGGAAGACAAAAGAAGAAAAAAAAGCTCCAATATGTCTCTATTTTTGTATCCTTTTATTTTTGCATTATTTTTTTTTGCTGCGGCTGTTTATTTCATCCCGGATAGCTATGGCGCGGATATAATCTTCATTGTCGAGCACTTCATTCAGAAGATTATTTAATTCTGTTAATGTCATGGTCTTCAGGTCCTCATTCCCGGTCGGGCTGTCCTGTTCAACCATGACCTCCTGCTTGGCTTTTTTCTTTTTTCCCCCGGTACCCGAATCTTCCATCAATATGCCGGCGCTTTCGAGAATATTTTCATAGGTATAAACGGGACAACCAAACCGCACGGCCAGGGCAATGGCATCAGATGTCCTGGAATCAATTTCAACGGTATCATTTTCCGAAGAGCATACCAGCTTGGAATAGAAAATACCTTCCTGCAGATCACAAATGATTATTTCCAGCAGGTCAATGGCAAAAGCGCTCATAAAATTTTTCATCAGGTCATGGGTAAGCGGGCGGCTGGGTGTCATTTTCTCCAGCGCCACCGCGATGGCCTGTGCTTCAAATCCGCCGATGACAATGGGCAGCCGGCGAAGACCGTTCACTTCTCCCAATACCACGGCATAAGAATGAGTCTGCGTAATGCTATGTGAAAGGGCGACTATTTCCAGTTCTATTTTCTTCATAAAGGCTATGACGAAATTACATATTTTCAGGTAAAAGGAGAGGGTAATCTTCTCCAAATTCCGCAGGGCAGCAGATCGAAGATGGGGGCTTTTTATTTGCCTGCCTTGTACCCGCTGATGTCAAAAAAAGCATCGGTATTGCCGGGCTCAATCTTATAAGCCATGAAATAGGTATTTTCATTTTCTTCCGATTTCGTTCTGAACCCCAGTACGATCCTGTACCCCAGCACCAGCGGCTGCATATTCATGAATGTATAATCCATGGCCTGGATATATGAATGCTGTTTACTCACCAGGCAGGCTGCCTCGTAAACCTCGCCTTCTTTTGTTGTCATCTCACCCACATATTCATCACAGGTAAAACTCATCACTTTGCCGATCTTTTTATCCGGTGCCAGGTTAAACTCCGTTCCTTCATTCCTTGCTCCCAACTTTTCCGTTTTATAGGTCTTTGTCCTCGAATCCAATTCCAAAAAACTGCTGTCATTCAGGTTGGCGATCATGATCTTTTCGAATACCTGGTCAACCCGGTACCCCGGTATGAACATGGTCACCCGGAAACGGTTTTCTCCAAAAACAATAAAGATGGAATCCTGATCAGCAGGATCGTCAGATGTCATGCGGTATTTGATGATGCCGGTAAATTTTTTTGATGTATCGGCAACCGGAACTTCTACTTCCGGAGTATAATTCACGGATGTGGTCTTTGTATCCTTTTTACCCTTTTTATCCTTCTTGTCATCTTTCTTGCTGCTTTTGGTAGTTACCGGGGCAATAGAAAGACTATCATAATTGTTATTCGCATGCTTGTCCTTTCCCTTGGATTTTTTTTGCGCATGAACAGACACACTTACCATACAGACCAGGAGGAGAAAGAGGATTCTTTTCATGATCATTGATTAATACTGCAAGTTGGCAATAAAAAGCCAGAACAGCAAGAGGTTGTAGTTTCACGCGGGGCCCGCTAAGGGGCAAAGAACGCAACGTTGCGCCGCTGCTTCGCAGCGAACGCCGCGAGAAAAATAGAACTCCGCATGAAACCGGGGTTTATGCAACTCCTTTCAATTTTTTTATCGCTTCCGTCATCTTAGGAACTATTTCAAACGCATCCCCCACGATACCATAATCAGCTGCCTTAAAGAAAGGCGCTTCGGGATCTTTGTTGATCACCACGATCACTTTACTCCTGTTAACTCCCGCGAGGTGCTGAATAGCCCCGGAGATGCCAATGGCAATATAAAGATTGGGTGCAATGGCAATTCCTGTCTGACCCACATGTTCATTATGCGGGCGCCAGTGTGCATCGGCAACCGGGCGGCTGCAGGCAGTGGCCGCATGTAATGTTTTAGCGAGATCTTCCACCATGCCCCAGTTTTCCGGGCCCTTCATACCCCGTCCGGCACTCACTACTATTTCTGCCTCGGTCAGCAGTATTTCACCGCTGGCTTTTGAAACCCCGGTAACTTTTACTTTTGGCGAATCTATAGTTGCATTAAAAGAAACAACTTCTGCGCTTCCTTCTCCGGCGATAACCGGGAATGCATTGAGGCTAAGCGTAACAATTTTTATTTCTGTATTTACAGATATGCTGGCAAAGGCTTTACCGGAAAAAACATTTTTACGGATCACAAACCCGTTACTGATATCAGGCAAAGAAACGGCCCCCGTGACCAAACCAGCTTTCAATCGTACGGAGAGACGGGGAGCGATGGCTTTTCCATCCGCATTATTGGCAAACACGATCAGTTTGGCCCCGGTTGTTTCGGCTACCTGTGCCATCACATTTGTATAAACCTGTGCATCCAGCTGATTCAATGAATCACTGGCTACATGATGGATCTTGCTGACTCCATATTTCCCCAATGAAGCAAGGGCAACATTTGTTGTTCCCAGGACAACTCCTTCAGCGCTGGTTCCAATAATGGCTGCTGCTTTGGCGCCATAGCTCAGCGCTTCCAGCGAAGCTTTTTTTACATGGCCATCTGCGGTTTCAATAAAGATCAATACTGACATAAAATATGTTTGAAGGTTTTTTGTTTATGATCAGAAAGCTTTTGCTTCTTCATGAAGCAATCTCACCAATTCATCTACGTTATCAGCCGGTACCAGTTTTACTCCGGCCTTTGCAGGTGGCAGATCAAAACTTACAACAGTTGTCAAAGTATCAGCAGCAACCGGCTCCATAACTTTTAATGGTTTTGTGCGGGCGCCCATGATCCCTTTCATATTGGGTATCCTTTGCTCGGCCATTCCTTTCTGGCAGCTGATCACAAGCGGAGTGTCTGCTTCGCAAACCTCTTCACCACCTTCGATCTCCCGGGTAATGGTTGCCTTTGTTCCGTTGATCTCAAATTTTGAGGCTAAAGCAACATAGGGGAGTTGCATCAATTCGGCAACCATTCCTCCAATGGATGCGCCATTATAGTCGATCGTTTCTTTACCGGTAAAAATCAAATCATAGCCACCCTGTTTTGCCACGGCGGCTATCTGCGAAGCGATATAAAAACTGTCGTGACTGTCTGCATTGATCCGTATGGCTTCGTCACCGCCAAGAGCCAGCGCTTTACGGATGATCGGGTCAACATCGGCAGTGCCCACTGTAATTAAATGAATGATAGAAGATGGATCGGCCTCTTTCAATTCGATGGCCCTCACCAGGGAATACCATTCATCGTAGGGGTTGATGATCCATTGCACACCGTTTACATCGAATTTCGTGTTGTTATCGGTGAAAGCTACTTTTGCCGTGGTGTCGGGCGTTTTGCTGATACAAACTAAAATTTTCATTTGATTCCTGTTTTCCCCCCTCTCCACTGTGTGGAGAGGGGATGGGGGTGAGGGGAATAGTTGTTTATGCAACTAAAGCAAAGATACGGGAGGCAATTAATAATTAATAATTATTTGATTAATAATTTTTATGAACAGGGTTTCAAAACTAATAGAGTTTCTTGCAGACAACCCGGCTGACAGTTTCCTGCAACATGCCCTGGCGCTGGAATATATCAAGCTGGGAGAAGATGAAAAGGCCAGGGGGCTTTTTGAGGAAATTTTGAGCCGGGATCCGGGTTATATCGGGAGTTATTACCACCTTGCCAAATTGGAGGAAAGGTCTGGTGAAACGGAAAGGGCTGTCCAGGTTTACAAGAAAGGAATGGAAGAGGCTATGAAGGCCGGGGATAACCATGCTTACGGGGAATTGAGGGGGGCGTATGAGGAACTGACGTTCTAGCTCCTGTCCCGGGGGGAGACTTTGGTCGATAATACATTACGTTCTGATAACCTAACTAAAGTTGTAGAGTAGATAGATGGGTTTGTTATTACAATTTATGGAGTCTGTAAAGACAATGAATCTTTTTTCACCAAAAGATAAACTGCTGCTTGCTGTAAGCGGCGGGGTGGATTCTGTTGTTCTTTGTGAATTATGTAAACAGGCAGGTTATGATTTTATCATTGTCCATTGTAATTTTCAACTGAGAGAAGAGGAGAGTGAAAGGGATGAACAATTTGTCAAAAACCTTGGAAAAAAATATGGTACGGAAGTACTGGTGAAAAAATTCGAAACCGAAAAATATGCAAATGAAAATAATTTGTCCATCCAGGAAGCAGCGAGGGAGCTGAGGTATGGTTGGTTTGCGGAAATAGTGAATGGTCAATGGGCAATGGTGAATAGTGAATCTGTGAGAAACCCCACTCGCCACTCGCCCCTGCCCGCCGAAGTTTCAAGGAAGGCGGGACTCCCCATTTACCTTTTAACTGCGCATCATTCAGATGACAATAATGAAACTCTGTTGATGAACTTCTTCAGGGGCACCGGATTGCATGGATTGACCGGTATACCTGTTTCATCCGGTTATATCCGCCGTCCTTTGCTTTCGTTTTCAAAAGATGAACTCATTGCCTTTGCCAAAGAGAAGAACCTGGATTTTGTGGAGGATTCATCCAACCGGTCTTCAAAATACACAAGGAATTTTTTTAGAAATGAAATCATTCCGGCCATCAGCAGGGTTTATCCGCAGGTGAAAGAGAACCTGCAGGATAATATCAGCCGCTTCAAAGAAATTGAAAAACTGTACCGGTTTTCGGTGGGAGAGTTAAAGAAAAAGATCTGTAAGCAAAGGGGAAATGAAATTCATATCCCGGTCAGACAACTGATGGCATTCAATAACCGGGCATTGATCTATGAAATTATTTCCGGCTTTGGGTTTCAGGAAAAGCAGGTGGATGAAATGTTGAAACTGGCCGATAGTGATTCGGGTAAATTTATCAAATCCCCTTCGGGCAATTACCGGGTCATCAAACACCGGCATTGGTTTATCATAAGTCCCGCATCAGAAGAAAAATCCGGGAACATTGTAATAGAGGATGGAGTTAACGAAATCACTTTTCGTGAAGGAAAGATTAGGATTGAGATTACCGGTAACCAGCAACCAGCAACCAGCAACTGTGTCGCTTGTCTCGACATGAAGTCAATCACTTTTCCCCTCCTCCTGCGCAAATGGAAAACCGGCGACTATTTTTATCCTCTTGGAATGGCGAAGAAAAAAAAGATCTCCCGCTTTCTCATTGATCTGAAATTATCAAAGACGGAAAAGGAAA
>CAZQGZ010000144.1:0-8880 GCA_964592935.1 uncultured Chitinophaga sp.
TCCCCAGCCCCTGCACATCATTTTGTTTGCCGGAAAAATTCCACATAAAATATCGCCAGCACATCAGGCCCATCTGGTAAGTAAAGAACCATTGAAAATTATCGCCATATGTCGGGGCTTCATACTTTCCTGTCTGCGGGTCCTGCCCGAGGTTCAGCCATTCTGCATAGAAGTCGGCATGGCCCTGTTCATTGTTATTGTCCCAGACGCGGGGAAAAATTTGTTGTACATCTTTTACATACCGGTACTCGATCTTTCTTCCGACCGGTACATATTTCTTTTTACCTTTCACATACTTCATCTCTCCTTCGATATAGGGATTTTCACGGTCAATGTCGTCATTGGTGGCGGCAAAATGAGGACCATATAACAAAGGAGCTTCGCCATATTGTTCCCGGCTGAGATAATATACCAGGTTGATCGGGTTGTCAACATTGTTCATGTCGATGGAAGGGTTGGCATTCGAACGGATCAGCGCGGTGAAATACATAAAATAGCCGAGCATCATAAAGGCATAACACCAGAGAGAAAGTTTTACGATCCGCAAACCGGCAGGCTTCAGAAAATACCCGGCCGCAAATGCAGCTCCCAATATCAATATAAGCCTGAAAAATTTCAAACCCGCTCCGGGTACAATCACATAAGGCAGGGCGGAAAGGAAAAGAAATAAAGAAAACCAGATAATGAGTTTAAGGGGTGTAATATTTTTTTCGGTGAAACGCAGGGCCCAGGCAATCAGGGCAGCCACCGCCATGAAATAAATGGCAAAGCCCGCAAAGAATGGCAATCCCATGGTGTTCGTAAAGAATACATCAAACTGTCCCGCTGCCTTCATGGAATATTGAATGACGCCAAGCTGCACAATTCCGGTAATGAGAAGACCAATTATCAACGCCAGGATAGCTCCTTTGGTGGTTGGCTTATATCGGCGGTAATAATATATCATTACAATCGCCGGTATGGTAAGCAGGTTTAATATATGTACACCGATGGACAAGCCCATCATAAAGAATAATAAAACAATCCACCGGTCGCTCCTTGCTCTGGCCACCGGGTCAATGCCCGCATGTTCATCTGCATGTTCCCATTTCAGCATCAGCCAGAACACCAGGGCGGTAAAGAACGAAGAAAGCGCATAGACTTCACCTTCACCGGCGCTGAACCAGAAAGAATCGCTGAATGTATATGCTAATGCACCCACCGCACCGGCTGCCATCACCGTAAAGGCCTGGTGGCCGCTCAGTTCTTCACCCACATTCACAAACATCTTACGGGCAAAATGCGTGATGGTCCAGAAAAGAAATAAGATCGTGGCGCCGCTGGCCAATGCACTCATCGTGTTGACGGCATTGGCGGCTGTATTGCCATTATCTCCAAAGAGGATAATAAAGAAACGGCCCAATAAAACGAATAAAGGAGCGCCGGGAGGGTGGGGCAACTGCACTTTATAGGCACTGGATACAAACTCTCCGCAATCCCACAAACTGCCTCGTGCTTCCCTGGTAAAAAAATAGGTAAGAAAGGCAATGAAAAACACGGCCCAGCCGGTAATGTTATTTACTTTTCTGAAACTCATAAAGGGTTGGTTTGAAAGATAGCAAAAATAGGGATATTCATTTAACAGTCAGCATTCGGTAGCGGGTAGTGGGTAGTGGTAAGTGGCTAGTGGGTATTCAGTAACCAGCAACCAGAATCCAGAATCCAGCAACAACCAGTTTATTCAAAAAAAACTTTAACAGTCTGGTAAGACAATTGACCCTGTCTCATTTTTTCAGAAAAACCTTTCAGGCCGAAGAGTCCGGCAGCGTTTCCTTTATTGATGGCGATCTCGAGGTAACCGGCGCTGTTGAATAAGGCCAGTTTTTCACCTTCCCCTGCATCCGCATAACTTTCACTGATACGGCTGATCACTTCATCTCTTTTGAAAACGATGCGGAAGTTCCTGCCTTTCCGCTGTTCTTCAAATTGCTCCCGGGTAATATTGACGATCACATTTTCAAAACTGTCTATGAAGATGATCTGCCCTTCGATGGCGTTCTGATCAAGCGTGGGTCTCAGATGCCTTTTCTCGGTATATTTTACATCCGGGATACCGATGTTTTGAATGGCCACCCCGTTCGCTATTTGGTTTACGGCATGGGCCATGACCGAAGTGAGGTAAATCGTATTGAGTATGGCGGATTTATCCAGCGGGATCCCGATTACTATTTCCGGGGTGTCCTCCAGTATCATGGTCAGCAAACCATTATCGGCACAAACCAGGTATTGGTTCTGATGAAAAGCCAGTAAAAGCTGTTCGGGTTTTTTATCAAACAGGTTCACCAGGATAAGATGGTAGGAAAAATCGGGAAAATTTTTAATGGCGCTGCGGCAAACATAAGCCGCCTGCGGGTAATTGAAGGGAGGAATATTGTGTGATATATCCACGATCCTGAACTCCGGGTTCACCTGCAACAGCTGCGCCTTGATAGCTCCCACCAGGTAGTCGGGGCTGCCGATATCGGATGTTAAGGTTAGTAAAGGCATTTTAATAAATGAAAAATAAAGAATAAGAAATAAAAAATAAAAAAGTTGCCTGTATTTGGTGAGACTTTTGTTTATATTATTTTTTCTCTTTTACAAATTTTTTTCTAAAACCTGATTTTATAAAATAAACGAAAAGAAACAATTCGAATCGAATAACTTTTTTATTTTTTATTATTCATTTCTTATTTCTTATTTCATAAGCTTTCCCTTATTAAAAAAGAATTTATAAACCAATTTATCAGATAATTTCGGAAAAAATTTCTGCATAAACACGGTTCGTTTACCCGTAAACGTAAGCACCAGGGTTCTTTTCTTTTTCCGGATGGCTCTTAATATATGTTCAGCGCATTCCGATGCCGGCATCATTTTGCTTTCATCCATCGGCGTTTCGCCATGGGAAGCTCCTTCTTTATTCAAAGCCGCATTGCGGATATTGGACGTGGTGAATCCCGGGCACACCCACATCACATGCACACCGTCGGCCATCAGTTCCGTCTTGATGGCTTCCAGCCATCCCTGCATGGCAAATTTACTGGCCGAATAACCGCTTCTTCCCGGGAGCCCGCGGTACCCGGCAATGGAAGAAACGCCAACGATGGTTCCTTTTCTTGCCAGGATGGAGTCCAGTGCATACTTGGTGCAATTGACCGTGCCATAAAAATTGATGTCCATCACTTTATGGACCACATCCATGCTGGCTTCCTTTATTAAGGCTCTCATCGAAATCCCTGCATTGTTGATGAGAATGTCAATGCCTCCGAAAACTTTAATGGTGGTTTCCATCAGGCGCCTGCAATCATTTTCACTGCTTACATCCGCTACAAGGGTATGCAACGGTTTCGAAGCATATTCCGACTGGAGACGGTAGAGTTTATCATGATTGCGGCCACAGGTTGCCACTTTGGCCCCTTGTTGCAGCAAAGCATCCACGAGGGCCTTGCCGATACCTTCGGTACCGCCGGTTACCACCACCACTTTATCCTGATAGTAATTCATATTGACTATTAAAATACAAACCTAAGATGAAAATTCAGAAATATTTTTTTTGTGCCTGTTTATCGGGAAATTTGTTGGAATAAATGAAAGAGACCAGGGAGATCATAATAGCGTATGAGCGATCGGTTGCTGCGGGGAAAAGAACGGCCCTGGCATCGGTTGTTCATGTAGATGGTTCATCGTATCGCAGGCCCGGAGCCCGCATGCTGGTCAATGACGAAGGGCAACTCACCGGCGCCATCAGCGGCGGATGCCTCGAGGGAGATGCGTTGAGAAAGGCTTTGCTGGTCATTGCACAACAACATTCCAGGTTAGTGACCTATGATACGACCGGGGATGATGATATTTCTGTCGGGGTGCAACTGGGTTGTGCCGGGGTGATACAGGTCCTTTTTGAACCCATCAATATTACAGGGAAAATTAACCCGATCACCCTTTTACAAAAAGCAATTTCACGCAGGCAACGATCGGTACTGGTCACACTATTTTCTGCGGAAGAAAAAAACAAGCCCCAGGCAGGAACCTGTTTGCTGTTTGAAGAAGACGGAACGATCACAGGAGATATCCCGTATGCCGGCTTAAAGGCATCTGTAATGAATGATGTGAAGCTGGCTATGGAAGCACAATCATCATTTTTTAAAAATTATGATTCGGAAGGAAGTAAATTAACCGCTTTCATTGAATTTTTACAGGTCCCTGTTTCTTTGATAGCAGTTGGTGCCGGTAATGATGCCATACCCCTGGTGAATATAGCAACACAGTTGGGTTGGGATGCAAGGGTTGTTGACGGCCGTTCTACGCATGCCAAACCTGAGCGTTTTGTCAGTGCCTGCCAGGTACTGGTCAGCAAACCTGAAAATGTTTTGGATCAAGTACCTATTGATGAGCAAACCGTATTTGTGCTGATGACGCATAATTATAATTATGATCTCGCCATGCTGAAGGCTCTGCTGGAAAGAAGGGTGACTTATATTGGTGTATTGGGCCCGGGGAAAAAACTGGAAAGGATGCTTGATGAATTAAGAGAACAGGGAATAATCTTAACCGGGGAACAGTTGAATTCATTATATGGGCCGGTTGGGTTGGACATTGGTGCAGAAACCTCAGAAGAAATTGCCCTCAGTATCATTGCAGAAATTAAAGCTGTTTTAGCGCAGAGAAAAGGATTATCGCTCCGGGAGAGTAAGAAGGGAATTCATCCGTAGAGAAGAACTGATTAATTTGGGACTTATCTCAAATGTCGTAATTTGAAGGAACACAAAGGTCACAAAGGTTACACAAAGGACACAACGCTTTGGTAATAAACAATAAATTTCGTTGTGTGCTTTGTGCCTGCCTGCCGGTAGGCAGGGTTCGTGGTGTTCCCTGCCTGCCGGCAGGCAGGTTTGTGCTCCATTTCACTTTTGAGATAGTTTATCGAAAAATTACAAGGATGGCGAATACAACGATGAATAACGTGGCCATTGTGATCCTGGCTGCGGGCGAATCATCAAGGTACGGCAGCCCCAAGCAACTCCTGGATTACAAAGGCAAAAGTTTATTGATACATTCAGTCGATGCAGCTTGCGGCACCGGTTGTGAACATGTATTCGTGGTGCTGGGTGCCCGAATAGAATTAATGAAGAATGAACTGAAAGATAAACCGGTTGTCATTATTGAAAATGAAGCATGGCAGGAAGGCATGGCTTCTTCAATCCGTTGCGGGGTAAAACAGGTAATGAAAACCATACCGGTTATTGACGATATGATTCTGATGGTCTGTGATCAGCCGTTGGTGAGTCATTCTTTGTTATTAAAATTAATAGGGATGAAAAAGGAAACCGGCAAGCCCAATATTGCCTGCCTTTACGGGAATAATTATGGGATACCTGTTTTGTTTCATAAAAGTTTTTTCGCCACATTGCTGGAATTGAAGGGGGATAAAGGTGCCAGGAAACTGATCCTTGATAACATGGATAAAGTAGCCACGGTTCCATTTCCGGGGGGAGCGATCGATATTGATACGGAAGAAGATTATCAATTACTGAAAAAAGAAATGAAATTTTGAAATAAAAAAAGTCCCTGAATTCAGAGACTTTCTGTGATCCCGCAGGGATTCGAACCCTGGGCCCCAACATTAAAAGTGTTGTGCTCTACCAGCTGAGCTACGAGATCTCCCAATTTGTCTTTTGGACAACATTCCCTTTTAAAGGAGTGCAAAAATACAGTCTCAGCCCCTTTGTGCCAAAAGTTTTTCCATTAATTATCAACAGGTTTTTTTGCATGGGGGAGGGTTGGACGGGAATAATCAGAGGTTTCAGCATCCTTCTTATTTCCATTCTCCAGGATCATTAATAATTTCTCCAGCATTTCGGCATATTGTTCCGTTTTGCCATGCTGCGTTTCAATATTGATATATCTTTTTTTCTTTTCACCGCAATAAACACTTAAGGATCCGTCCCTGCGGGCATTTTTATTATCCTGCCAGATGCTGTTATAGCCCAGGTCAGCCATTTTTTTGTACAAAATACTGTCCGTGGTGAATACAATATCATCAATATCCTGCAGCGGGGATTGGTAAACAGCCCTGGCATCCCGCTCTCTTTCATTACCGCTCAAATAAGACAGGACGGAATAATCCTCTTCTGTATTGTTATGCAGGGCGATGATACAGGAGGTCTTTCCGGGGATGATTTGCAATAAACGCTGTGCCAATTTTTCAACCTCTTCCATGGCTTTCGGGTCCGACGGGCCGTTTTCTTTCAATGTTTTTTCAATACCTGCTCTTGAAAAGATCCCATTGGGATCGAAACCGTATTGATGGCCCCTGAATTTGAATTGAACAACCCGCTCCTTATTGTTCTCTAACTTAATAAGCGTGCCTCCCTTGCGTTCCAGTACGGACCTGGCTGCCACCACGGAAGTGCTTTCGTTATCATGAAGATTGATACATACAATATTTTTTTGATCTCCATATTGAAAAACCTTGATCGGCAAAACCTGGTAGCCCAGTTTGTAAAAAATTGTTTTTTCTGTAGCCATATATTTGACCGGGTCGCCGGGAACTTCTTTATGATATGGCTGTGCTGCAGCTAAAACTGCAATAGTTGAAAAACTGAATAGGGTTAAAAGGAATTTTCGTAGTGACTCAGTTTGAAATTTGAACCACGAAGACCTGCCTGCCGGACAGGCAGGCACAAAGACATAAAGTAACACAAAGCTATCTTCGTGAAGCCTTTGTGCCTTGGTGTCTTTGTGGTTCATTCTTATATTTTTTGAAACTGAGTCACAACAGAAATTTCAATGACCGGGTTTGTCAACTAAAGGTAGTAATTACCCGAATTTCATTAACATTCAAAAAAGCCAATTAACTTTTTGAAGAAAAAAGCGGTAATCAGGCGTAGTGTCCGATTTGAATTTTAAACCACATAGAACACAGGTACATTGGACTTCACATAGAGCACAACTTTTTGTGCTTTTCTATTGTATTCTATGTGGTTCAAAGATTAATTTAAGACACCAGCTAACCGTCAGTGCGGTCAGGAGAGCTCTTCTTTCATCCTCTCCATCACTTCTTTTTCGATCATCATCTGTGCAAGATGGATCATATTCATAAAGGCGGTGGCGCCTGAAATACCGTGACCGATGATCACCGGTTTGGCCACACCCAGGACAGGTGTACCTCCATAGTTTTCAAAATTGAATCGCTCAAAATATTCATCCTTCCCTTTTCTTTTTTTACTGATCTCATAAAGTGACTCGGCCAGTTTGAGAATGATATTGCCGGTGAATCCGTCACAAACCATGATGTCGGCCGGGCCTGATAAAACATCACGGCCCTCGATATTCCCGGTAAAATGGATATGCCTGTTTTCTTTCAACAGGGGATAGGCGGATTGGGCCAATAAATTTCCCTTCCCTTCTTCTTCGCCTACATTAATTAAACCAACCACGGGATCTTCAATACCAAGTATAAGCCGTGCATAAACTGTTCCCATAATGGCAAACTGGTTCAGTTGCTCCGGTTTGCAATCGGCATTCAATCCCACATCAAGCAATAAACCCGAGCCGCCATTTACTTTGGGAATGATACTGGAAATAGCCGGCCTGATCACGCCTTCAAGCGCTTTGATGGAGAATAAAGCGCCGACCAGCATGGCCCCGGTATTTCCCGCGCTGATAAAAGCATCGATTTGCCCGGATGCCAGCATTTGAAACCCGATCGCGATGGAAGATCTTTTTTTATCTCTTAAAGCTTTGGTGGGATGTTCATGCATGCCGATCACTTCATCTGCATGAATGATCTTTATATGCGCTGAAGAAATGGAATGTTCGGAAAGGAATGATTCAATCTGATCTTTTTCACCGATCAATGCCAGCCCGGCGGGAACCGGGTGGCCCGACAGATAGAGTTGGACACCCTTCACGGCTTCCTGCGGAGCAAAGTCGCCGCCCATCATGTCTATTCCGATAGTCATAGAAGGAACAAATTACAAATTCCAAATCCCAAATCCCAAAAAACAAATTCCAAATCCCACCGAAAACAAATTGTTTCCCGGTTTGGAATTTGGAATTTCAGATTTGGGATTTAACTCCTTTATTTCTTTACGGGCGATTTTTCAGCCACTACTTTCCCCTTATAATATAATTTTCCTTCACTAACATGGGCACGATGGCGGACATGTGTTTCACCCGTTGTACTGTCGGTAGATAAAGTGGAAGCAACCGCTTTATAATGCGTTCTGCGCTTGGCGCTTCTTTGCTGGCTATGTCTGCGTTTCGGATTTGGCATAACTTAAATATTAATAGTTTGTAAATTCCTTTTATTGTTTGTGAACAGTGAATGGTCAATTGTCAATGGGGTCTCCGTATCCGGTGATCCATTCACCATTCACGATTCACCCCTAAACTTCTCCAATCCCTTCCAGATCGGGTTCTCTTTAATTTTATTTTCTTCCGGCTCCATCTTTTTCAGCAAATCCAACGCTGCCTTATTGCAAAAAGGTCCGTTCATGGCTTCATATTCACAGGTCTTTTGCATCGGCAGGCTCAGGCTGATGAATTCATAGATCCAGTTGGCCACATCGATATGACTTTCACTTTGCGAGATATAGTACATATCGGGATCATCTTCCTGGCTGTTCATCAGGTCCGGGTCTTCCACCATTTTGATCGTCATCCTGAATTCATCCCAGAGATCCAGGGGCAGGTTGCTGTTGCAACGGTCACAGGTTACTTCCAGGGTTCCTCCCACTTCAAATTTCAACAGCATAAAACTGCTTTTTTTATCAAGCAGCAGCCTGACGCTGGCCTTGCAGTTGTGAAAGTCCTGCTGATGATAGGCCTCAAAGAACTTGTCGTCAATGGAATAATGGTACT
>CAZQGZ010000145.1:0-5305 GCA_964592935.1 uncultured Chitinophaga sp.
ATATAGGTAAGACCTATTTCGCCTCTTTTATTTTTTGGTAAGTCAACACCGGCAATACGAGCCATAATTTTTTATTTCTGTTTATAGTTTGTTAGTTATCTTTTTTTTGTCCGGGAGTCCGCAAGTCGGTAAGACCGGAAGACTACCCAGGCAATCAGAATATGTCTTTCGGACTTTCGGTCTTCCAGACTTTCCAATTACCCTTGTCTTTGTTTGAACCGGGGATTCTTTTTGTTAATAATATACAGCTTCCCTTTACGGCGAACGATCTTGCAATCAGCGCTGCGTTTTTTAATAGATGCTCTTACTTTCATTTTTTTTAAGCTTTACTTATACCTGAAATTTATTCTTCCTCTTGTCAAATCATATGGCGACAACTCCACCCCCACTTTATCACCCGGCAGGATCCGGATATAGTGCATTCTCATTTTCCCCGAGATGGTGGCCAGTATTTCATGCCCGTTTTCAAGCTTAACCCTGAACATGGCATTGGACAAGGCCTCTATGATCGTACCATCCTGTTTAATAAGGGGTTGTTTCGACATAATTTTTTCGGAACGCAAAGGTAGTAGTATCGGGTCTAAAAAAGAAAAAACCCCCGTTATTTTTGGGGGTTGTGAAGAAAAAGTTGGTCCCTTACCCGGAAATGAGCCATCCCCTTGCTTTTCAGGCCTTATCCAGCGGGATTTTCGTCATGTCCATGTGCAGATTCTGGAGTTCATGAACACTCAAAGGCGTTGTGAAATGGCGGCGATCTTCCCTCCACCACATTTCAACTTCGGTAAAATCTCCTTTTTTGGGGGTTACCAGCCTGAATGAATCTTTTTTATACTTGACGGCCCCGTTCATATCTTCTTTGGAGAAACCCAGTTTCATTAACTGGCTTTCATCGAGGGGAACGGGATGCATCTCTTCCGGGCTGTACCAGAATTCCTGGATGCCGTTGTCAACCAGGGCCTGGTTTTCCTCGTGACTGACCCTTACAATGGTTCCTTCCCGGATGATACCATCATCATCCACATTAATTATATCCCCTGCTTTTAAATGACCGATTTTGAGCATAACGATTTGTTTTAATAATCGAATATAAAAAAAGATCAGGAAAACAAAGAAATGGGTTTCCGGCAAGGGAGAACTGTCCGGATTTGAATTTATTAAAAATACTTTCCCGCAGATTCCGCTAATTTTCCCGCAGATTACGCAAATTACTACTCTAATCATCTGCGAAATTTGCTTGTGTTTGATCTGCGTTATCTGCGGGGAACAATTAATGACTCCGGGAAAGTGTGCATTTCAAAAGAAAAACTTATTTTCATCCATCTAAAAAACCAAAATGATTTTTATATGAAAAAGCAATTCTCCCTCTGTATGATTACCTTGTTTTCTTTTGCTGTACTGTCCTGCGGAAGCAAAAAAGAATCGGCTTCCTCCATAGCCCAAAAATGGTGCGAGCTGAATGCAAAAGCATACAAGGCTGCTGACGGGCCTGCAAAGGAATCAGCGGAAATGGCCCGTAAAAAATTTGAAAATGAAATGGAAGCCAAATACAAGAAGGATGAGGCTTTTATGAAGGAGATAGAAAAAGAAGTCAATAAATGTGAAGCCGCATCCGAAGGCCGGTAATTTATTTCTTCAGTGTATAGTTGAATGAGAACTGGTAAATGGGGAAATAATAATTTATTTCCGGTTTTTTGATATACCGGTAATAAACCACCCGGATATTGACCAGGTTGTTGATCTCCACACCCCAGCCCAGGGAATAGCCATGGTAAAATCCATTTGTATTAATTCCGGGCAAAATTTCTTTTAACTGGCCCGGGTAGGTATAACAACCGATATATCGGAGTGCAAACCAGAACACTCCCAGGTTTTTTGTATTGTTGCGCTCCCAGGCCCCGGTTTGAAAATAATATCCCAATGAACCAAATGTATTCAGGAAGTTGATGGGCTTACCCGTTCCTGCGTCATTGGCCGGGCCCGTCTTGATGCCGGTCAGTATGCGTACCCCAAGATGATAAAGCAGTCCGCCGGTGGTAAGCCGCTGTGTTTTTTTATTAAAAAAAAGGATCCCATCTGTAGAAATATTGGCCAGTCCG
This sequence comes from uncultured Chitinophaga sp., assembly GCA_964592935.1. Lineage (GTDB taxonomy): Bacteria > Bacteroidota > Bacteroidia > Chitinophagales > Chitinophagaceae > JJ008. The sequence goes on from CAZQGZ010000145.1 coordinate 2,097, forward strand.
CTCAACGGGTTTATAAAATTGGTGACCAGCACATCATTGGAACGCTGGCTGAAGCTTTGCGTATTCTGAAAATTATTGGAGGAAACACCGGAGTATAATGAAACAGGTACCGAAAATTTTCCAGGCTCACCGATGAATAAACGGATGAACCTTACCGATGCATTGACCTGCCCGCTGTTGATAATGTCAATAAATCCGGATGTAAAGATCTCGGGTTTATAATTTGAATTCCCTGAATTTTGTTTTTGTTGCGGCGGTTCTGAAGTCATAGCAGGCTGCTGCATTTTACCCGATCCTTTTTTCAGACTATCTTTTACCTGCGACCGGGCAATGGCGGGTTGCAGCCAACATAATATCAGCAGGATGGTTTTCAAGAAGCGTTATTTCGGGATGAACTAATTCATCAGGCGTTACAATTTGGCCGACAGGTAAAACACCATGCATACCGCCGTAATGATGATGGCAACGAGCAAAAGTTCTTTTGCTTTTTTTGCGTTTTTGGTGAGGTAATAATAGATAATGGTCATGAGATAACCCAGGCCGATGCTGCCAAAAGCTATATATTCAGCATTATCCGCAAAAAAAGAAGGCCAGCTGATTGAATTTTTGGTTAATTGGAAAACGGCGTAAAACAGCATACCGAATCCGCAAAAGACATTACTTAAAATTTCAAGTTTTTTCATATTTCATTTTTTATTGTTTACCCGGAAAGAAGATTATCGCAATGCAGTGTTCCTTTCTTTTTATGCTTACACTACGATAATCTTCAACAATCCTTACAATAATCTTTCATCACTGTTTCCTTTTAGTCTTCACACTTAATGCAAAGGCAATAATTATTAAAACAGGTCATTTTTGCATTATTATAAGTTGATTCTGCTCCTATGAGACATAAAAGTCCGGCCCCGGCTCCAAACCAGCCACCCAACCATTTCCAGATATTACCTGACCCAAATCCGCAGTTAATCAATTGGGTGGTATGCGTTGCTGCTGCCTGAGACAAACAGGTATTCGCGGCTATTTCACAGGGACCACCATCCAGTCTTTCAGGCACCGGATCATCACCATCTTTGACCGGTATTTTGGGATCATTTGCATAATAACAACTGACCCGTGAAATCATTTCATTTTTTACCCGCTCCCCGGACAAATTGCCGGCCGGGTCAATTTCAGATATCAGTGACATCGCTTTTTTATCCAGGTCATTGCCCAGTTGTATAAACGTTTCTCTCCATTCTTTGCCGCGTTCGTCAAAATTTTCAAAGGCAGCAACAGGGCCCAGCGCAGCATCTTCTGTAAACCTGGCCCAGGCATCTGCCGATGATGATTTTTTAATGTTTTTAAAAAAACTAGCCAGGCTATCACTCACCTTGCAGAGTTCCATTGTTAAATCCCCCTGCGGGCAAGCGCCGCCGGGTTTCTGTGAGAAAACTGGTTTGCCTGCTGTCATGATAAGCAGTACAATCAGGAAGCTGAACTTTTTTTTCATATTAATTGTTTTGTGCTTACTCTGTTTAACATCCCGGTTTTCGGCATTCCCGGCTCATTCATCCCGCAGGTTTTATCGCCAAGCATGCATTGGTGGCGGGACAGAAAATGATGAACCGAAAATAGTATCAGGGGTTAGCCCGAAACAAGTGAAAGAGCTCAAAACAATATGCTATTTTTCGTCAAAACATTTGTGAATTCAACGGGCATGTGGGTTAATAAATGGAAACATCAACAGCATTTATGAATGAAACCAGTTCAGCGAACTGTGTGTGCTGTTAAAATTAGTTGAGGTCCCGGGAAAAGCTCCGGTGTTTTTCCCGGGGAAAACGGTGTTTTCCGGAAAAATTATTCTTATTTTTCAGGCAGTTAATATCACAGACCACAAGAATAAATTGAAAAAACCAGGTCCGGGTTCTGGTACCCGGCAAAATCAGCAGTAAATCTTGTACCGGATTATTTTTAACTATGGATGATGAATAAAAGAGATTTTCCCTTCACCATGATTAAAGAAATTACTTATATAAAAATTAAAACATGGAATAATAACCGGCAGATATCATCCTCTTTTCCGGTAATGGAGTATGGCCCAGCCGTTGAATAGTATGGCAAATCCTCCCATAACCAATAACTGGTATTTAATATCCGCCAGGCTGCTTCCTTTTAAGACCACCATCCGCATCACTTCAATAAAATAAGATACCGGGTTGAAACGGGTGATCCATTTGGCCCATTCGGGCATACTGTCAATGGAAGTATATAAACCGCCGAGCAAAATAAATATCATCATGAGAAAAAAGGAAAGCAGCATGGACTGCTGCTGGTTGGCCGAATAAGTGGAAATAAGAAGGCCCAGACCTAAAACGGCCAGCAGGTAAACCGCAGCGAAAACATAAATAGTAATAAAACTGCCGGCAGGAATAATGCCATAGGCCAGCCGGGCAATGGTCAACCCGATGGTTAAAACAAATAGCCCAATGATCCAGAAAGGGATAAGTTTGCCGAGAATAAAATGATATTTTTTTATCGGGGTAACGTTGATCTGTTCAATGGTGCCGATCTCTTTTTCCTTTACAATATTGATGGCGGTCAGGTTACTGCCAACCATGGTCAATAGAATGACTAAGATCCCGGGTACCATAAAATATTTATAGTTCATCAGCGGGTTGAACCAATTGGAAGAAGTTACTTCTATCTGCGTTTCCGGGCTGAACCTCGGCATTTGTATCCATTCCATTCTTACATCCCGGTTATAATCCTGTATAATATTACGGAGATAAGCTCCGCCCAGGTTTGCTTTTACTCCATTAATGGCATTGATGGCCATAAAAAGAGTGGCTTCATCTTCCTTCACCAGGTTTTTTTCGAAATGGGATGGTATTTGCAAAACAAGGTCGGATTGATCATGCTCGATCTTTCCCAGCGACTGTTCATACGAAGACGAATAGTCCGTTAAAATAAAATACCCGGAAGATGTGATCTTGCTGATCAGCCGCCGGGAATATTCCGAATGATCCTGATCCACCACGGCCAGTTTGATTTCCTTGATTTCATAATCGGCCGCCCAGGGCAGCACCAGTAATTGTATCACCGGCATGACCAGGATGAGCCGCAGGATCGCCGGGTCGCGGAAGATCTGGCGGAATTCTTTTTTTAATAAAAAACGCAGCGTTCTCATAAACTTAAATATTGTTCTCCGCTATTGGCTATTAGCTATTAGC
>CAZQGZ010000145.1:5405-8878 GCA_964592935.1 uncultured Chitinophaga sp.
CCCACTCCTTTTATCATCACGGATTTTACAATCGTATAATACCATTTTGCCGGAACCACATTGGAAACAATGCGGAGCGGCAAGGGCATATTTTCCACCGGGAACATAAACCCGCTGAGCATGATGGTGGGCAAAAACATCCCGATCAGTGAAATGAACATGGCCGACTGCTGCGATTCTGCTCCCGACGAAATAAGCAAACCCAGTGACAACGATACGAGTGTGAACAGGATACTTTCAAAAACCAGCAATAGCAGACTACCGTTGATAGGGACTTCCAGCACATAACGGCTCAGCAATAAAATAGATGCAATATTGATGGTGGAAAGGATCAGGTACGGAACGGCTTTTGCCAGCACCACCATCTGCGGCCGCATGGGCGATACCAGCATGACTTCCATCGTCCCCATTTCTTTTTCTTTGACAATGGTGATGGCCGTCATCATGGTGCATACCAGTAGCAGAACCATGGCCATCACACCCGGCACAAAATTGAATGCGCCTTTCAACTGTGGATTATACAACATCTTCATTTCGGTCTGAATGGTGTATGGCAGCTTCCTGTCCCCCGTAACCCGGTTCTGAAAATCCATGATAATGGCTGTCGCATAATTCGTGAGCTGGTTGGCCGTGTTGGGATCCGATGCATCAGCGATCAATTGTACCTGTGCTTTGTTGAAATGAAGGAGGTCTTCGCTGAAATGTTGTGGAAATACAATGGCCAGTTTGATCTTTCCTTTTTTAAATTCTTCTTCCACCTCACTGTATGAACCAAGATTTTTTTCCAGGTCAAAATAACGGCTGGCATCTAATTGTGACGTCAAAGAAATGGTTGAAGCATCTTTTGACTGATCCAGTACGGCGATCTTTGAATTTTTCACTTCATTCGTCAGGGCAAATCCAAAGATCACGATCTGCACCACGGGCATCCCCAGCAGGATGAACATGGTCCGTTTGTCCCGCCAGATATGGAAGAATTCTTTTTTGACAAATGAAAAAAATTGCTTCATGGTTTTGTTTTGATGGCTGTTAGCCTTTAGCCATTAGCTGTTAGCTTGTTCCCGTTTATAATAATGAAAACTTTTTCCAAAAACGGGAATAGCTAATGGCTAAAAGCTAACGGCTAATCGCTTCTTTTAGCTTTTCTCGCCAATTGTAAAAAAACCTCATCCATCGTGGCCGCGCTGTATGTTTTTTTCAGGTTGGCCGGTGTATCCAGTGCATCGATCCTTCCATCCACCATAATGCTCACGCGGCTGCAATACTCTGCTTCATCCATATAGTGTGTCGTTACAAAAATGGTGGTACCCCGGTCGGATGCCTCATAGATCATTTGCCAGAATTCCCTTCTTGTCACCGGGTCCACTCCGCCGGTAGGCTCATCCAGGAAAACAATACCCGGGTCATGAAAAATGGAAACAGCAAATGCCAGTTTTTGTTTCCACCCCAGGGGCAATGACTTCACCAAAACTCTGGCTTCTTTCCGCAAATGAAGCTGCTCAAGTATCGAGGACGTTTTTTCTTTGATGTATTGATCACTCATATGATAGATGCCGCCATAGAATTCCATATTCTCTTTCACGGTCAGGTCCTCATACAAAGAAAATTTCTGGCTCATGTACCCGATACTCTTTTTGATCTTTTCATTTTCTTTATAAACATCAAACCCTGCCACCGTAGCTTCACCGGAGGAAGGAAATAACAAACCACAAAGCATACGCATGGCCGTCGTCTTTCCCGCACCGTTAGCGCCGAGGAATCCAAAGATCTCCCCCCGGTGTACATCAAAACTGATATGATCCACGGCGGTAAAATCGCCGAAACGCTTTGTTAGTTTACTGGCGGTTATGACTTTGTTGTTTACCATAAAAAGCTGTTAGCTTTAACCATTTGTTTTTAGTTTTTCATTAGCGCTATAAAACAATCCTCGATATCAGGCATTGCCTGTTTCATTTCTGCATTTTCACCGATGCGGCTTTTAATAAAATGCTGAAGCATTCTTTCACCCGGTTGATCCTTCAACACCACATGATGATATTCACCAAAAGGATAAACATCATCTACAAAATCCTGTTTCTCCAGGTCGTTTAGCAGGTGAAGCATCTTTGCTGACTTAACCGCCGCAAGTGGTTTTGAAAAACCGTCCACAATGCCCTGTGGTGTATTGATGGAAAGAAATTTTCCTCCCTGTATCAATGCCACGCGGTCGCATAAGGCCGCTTCATCCATATAAGGTGTTGACACAAGGATGGTGATCCCTTCTTTACGTAAACTTTTCAGCATTTCCCAGAATTCCTTCCGGCTCACGGCATCCACACCGGTAGTTGGTTCATCCAGAAATAACACGGATGGCCGGTGAATCAAGGCACAGCTCAGTGCCAGTTTTTGCTTCATGCCGCCGGAAAGTTTACCCGCCCTTCTTTTTTTGAATGGTTCGATCTGCCCGTAAATGTCTTTCACCAGGTCATAGTTTTCTTTGATACTGGTATTAAAAATGGTGGCAAAGAAATTGAGATTTTCTTCCACGGATAAGTCCTGGTATAAAGAAAACCTTCCGGGCATATATCCAACCCGCTTGCGGATGGCTTTATAATCTTTCACCACATCAAATCCATCCACCGTTACAATTCCGCTGTCGGCCAGTAATAACGTAGTCAGTATCCTGAACAAAGATGTTTTACCGGCCCCATCAGGTCCGATGATGCCGAACAATTCTCCTTTGGGTACCGAAAAAGAAATATCGCTTAATGCGTTTACTTCTTTTTTCTTGCCATAGGTCTTGATGATATTTTCAGCAATAACTGCTTTCATTTATAACCTGTTTGCTACGAAGACCGCTTTTTCATTCTTCATTTCTTATTTTTTATTTCTCATTCCTCCGGGCACTCATCATCGCTTTGTAATTTTATTCTAAATTATTTCGCCCCCTCAGGGCTGAGTGAACATTATGTTCGTCAGTTCCCCGGGCTACACCCGGGGTTTAAATATGCCGCCCCTTTGGGGCTCTTCCACATCACGTCAGTCCATCTATAACCTCATTGCTTCCTGCGAAGCCACTTTCTTATTTCTAATTTCTCATTTCATATTTCTCATTCCCTTCAGGGCTTTTCCAAAACAAGTCACTCTTTTATCATTTCATTGCCACCTGCGAAGCCACTTTCTTATTTCTCATTTCTTATTTCTTATTTCTCATTCCCTTCAGGCTCTCATTATCGCTTCATAATTTTATTTTATACTATTTCGCCCTTACAGGGCTATTAGAACATTTCGTTCATTTACTCCCCGGGTTACACCCGGGGCTATTGCTATACCGCCCCTTCAGGGCTTTTCCAAAACAAGTCACTCTTTTATCATTTCATTGCCACCTGCGAAGACACTTTCTTATTTCTGATTTCTTATTTCTAATTTCTCATTCCCTTCAGGGCTTTTCCAAAACAAGTCACTCTTTTATCATTTCATTGCCACCTGCGAAG
>CAZQGZ010000146.1:0-8838 GCA_964592935.1 uncultured Chitinophaga sp.
TCTCAAAAATGAACATTTACGTAGGAAACCTCAGTTGGAACCTGAAAGACCAGGATCTGTCCAACCTCTTTGCCACACATGGTGAAGTAGTATCAGCAAAAATTGTTACCGACAAATTCACGGGCCGCAGCAAGGGTTTTGGCTTTGTGGAAATGGCCAACGATGACCAGGCACAGGCAGCTATTGCTGCATTGAATGGTTCTGAAGTTGACGGCCGTAACATCGTTGTCAATGAAAGTCGTCCGAAACCGGAAGGTGGTGGCGGCGGCGGCTTCAAGAAAAGAGGCGGCTTCGGTGGTGGCGGCGGTGGCTACAAAGGTGGCGGCGGCGGCGGATACAAAGGTAAAAGCGGTGGTGGCGGCGGCGGTTACAACCGTGACCGTGGCGGCAGCGGCGGATACAATAACGATTATTGATCAATAACGATATTGAAGAAGCTTTAATAAGTCTGGTTCGGAAGAGCCGGACTTTTTTTTGTGCGCTGATGCGAAGCGAAGGCGCATTTGCTTCTTTCTAAGTTCTTTTTCCCTGAATCTCATAAAGACTCAAGATTCAAGACTCAAGAAACAAGATTCAAGTTGTTTACGATCGTGAACCACTTGAGTCTTGAATCTTGTTTGTTGAATCTTGAGACTTTTTAAATTTACCCCAGACGTAACCTCTTGATTAAACTTTTCCAGGCAATGCATTATCTTTTCAGTAATATTTTTTTTACCATGATTAAAATTTTCCAGGCGCTTGCAGTTTTTTTTATTTTCTCTACCGGTTATGCACAACCTGTTATCGCCGATAAGATCTATATCAACGGCAACATCTGGACAGGAGATACCAAAAATCCCTCTGCAAAATCCATAGCGGTGAAGGATAACAAGCTCCTTTATGTTGGCGATACATACAAATCGTATGCAGGCCCTGCCACTATCCTTATTGATCTGAAAGAAAAAATGGTGGTGCCCGGGTTCATCGACAACCACACGCATTTCCTGAACGGCGGATATAATCTCGCCGGGGTGCAACTGAGATATGCAAAAACGCCGGCTGATTTTATCCGCATACTCAATGAATTTTGTTTACAGCATCCGGATGACCGATGGATACAGGGAGGTGACTGGGATCATGAGAACTGGGGCGGTGAGTTACCAAAGAAAGAATGGATCGATTCTGTTACCGGAGATCATCCTTTGTTTGTTAACCGCTATGATGGGCATATGGCTTTTGCCAATTCCAAGGCATTGCGACTGGCGGGTATTACAAAGGAAACCAAAGTGCCGTCAGGCGGAGAAATCGTAAAAGATAAAAACGGAGAACCCACGGGTGTATTGAAAGATGATGCCATGAGTCTTATGTACAGTGTGATCCCCGCAGATTCTGAAAAGGAAATGGATGAGTACTTCAGAGCCGCTGCAGCATATGCATTATCAAATGGCGTGACGCAGGTGCATGATATGGGAAGCTATGGAGGCTGGATCGATCTCGGGGTTTATAAAAAAGCCTATAAAGAAAACAGGTTGCCATTACGCATTTATTCATTCATTGCCCTTGGAAGATGGAAAGCCATTGATTCGGTTTGTAAAAAAGATGGCCGGGGTGATGATATGCTGCGCTGGGGAGGCATGAAAGGATTTGTGGATGGTTCACTGGGTTCCACCACCGCCTGGTTCTATCAGCCGTATCTTGATGCACCGGATAAAACAGGCTTGCAGGTAACCGATACAGCTGTTTTACGTAGCTGGGTATTATCAGCAGATTCATGCGGTTTGCATGTGGCCGTTCATGCCATTGGTGACCGGGCCAATGATTTTATTTTAAAAGTGTATGAGGAAGCAGAAAAGAAAAATACCGGTAAAGATCATCGTTTCCGGATTGAACATGCACAGCATCTTACTCAGAATGCCATTCAGGAATTTGCGAAATTGAATGTAATCCCTTCCATGCAGCCCTATCATGCCATTGATGACGGCAAATGGGCATTCAAAAGATTGGATGATGCAAGATTAAAAGGGACCTATGCTTTTAAAAGTTTGCTGGATAAAAATGCCAGGCTCACATTTGGTTCCGACTGGCCGGTTGCTCCTGCCACGCCGCTGGAAGGAATTTATGCGGCAGTAACAAGAAGAACACTGGATGATAAAAATCCCAATGGCTGGTATCCCGAACAAAAGATCACTGTTGAACAGACATTGAAATGTTATACTGCCAATAATGCCTATGCCGGTTTCCAGGAAAATAAGTTGGGCATGCTGAAAAAAGGAATGCTGGCTGATTTTGTGGTGCTGAGTGAAAATCTGTTTACCATTGCTCCGGAAAAAATAAAGGATGTGAAAGTGCTGAGGACCATCGTTAATGGTAAAGAAGTCTTCCTTGCTAAATAAATTCTTCGTGATCTCTGTGTAAAAACTTCGTGTCCTTAGTGGTAAATTCTTTTTACCACTAAGATCACAAAGGGATCACACGAAGGACCAAAGAATTTAATACCTGAACAATAACTTTCCGGGTATTATCTCAATCTCCAGTTTGTTTGCTTCATGGTATTCACCATCAAGATGGTATTGAATGATGGAGTCATTTTCCACAGTAACTTTTCTTGCCTGTGTATGTTTTATAAATGGGAGATGAAGATGTTTTCCTTTCTCGATCACCGGCAACCAGCGTAATCTTTGTAAAGAAGACAGTGCATCGATCATTACGATATCAAATAATCCATCATCCGCTTTTGCTTCGGGTGCAATATGAAAACCTCCTCCTGCCCTGCTGCCATTGCTCACATCGATGATCAGGTATTTCTTTGAAATGATGGGTTTATCATCAACGGTAAGTTGGTATGATGTTGAACGGTAAGAAAATATTTTTTTAAGGATCATGGCCATGAAGGAGGCTTTGCCCGGTTTTTTCTTTTTGCCGGTCAGGCTTTTGGCCACTTCTCCTTCAAAGCCGGCTCCCACCCCGTTGATAAAATATTTTTCATTGCATTTACCGATATCAATGGGTTTCGGTTCCGCTGATAGAGCAAGTTTGACCTGTTCTTCAAAATTTATTTTGCCGTAGAGCAGCCAGTGAAAATCATTACCGGTACCGCCATTGAAAATAGTAAGCGGTATTTCTATTTCCGGGTAGTGATTGATGAAATAATTCAGAGTACCATCGCCGCCGGATATCCATACCTCGGTAAATCCATTAAAATTGTCCGGCCATTTTTCTGCAAATAAAGTATGAGATATGTCTTTTCCGGATAATTGCAGGGAAAGTCTTTCGGCTAAAAAGGTGGCCCGGCCTGCTCCTGCAAGGCCATTGCAGGGAATGGCGATATTTTTTTCATACTCTGAATGCACAACTAAAACTACGCAAGTATTATTTTTTCCGGTTTATTCTTTGTCTTTGTTTACGGCTTGTGTGGAAAACGGCATAAACAATTACATCGTGCCGCTTTATTTCATATACTACGATGTAAGGAAATCTTTTGAGGTGTGCCCTTCTGTAAATCCTGGTCAACTTTCCGTAGGCTGTTGGAAGATTCTCCAGCTTTGAATAAATATTTTCGAGTTCCGATAAAAATTCTTCTCCCAATCCTGTACGCTGTTCCTCATACCAGTTATATGCCTGTTCTGTATCAGATTCGGCGCCGGGTTTGAGAAGAACGTGGTAAGGCATCAGGATTTCTTTTTATTGCGGATCCGGTCATGGGCATCTTTCCATCCTGTGGATTTATCTTTTCCGGATAAATGTCCGGTTCTTCGTTCAGAAAGGATTTTCTTATGTGCCGGGGATAATTCAAAGCTTGTTTTCCTGTTTATTTCATCTTCAAAAAGAGAATAAACTGCCTTCACCTTTTTGTCATCTGCATCGGCCAGGTAGGTGATCAGTTTTTTACGTATGGCGAGGGCTGTCATAAAGTATTTTGTTCTATAAAGATAGGAAATACTAAGCAGAAAGAGGAGGCTGTGAATAACGTAAAAAATCTAAATGCAGCGGGATGCATACATAGTGGATGGGAGACTGTTTCAATTTATTTTCAATTTATCAAACAGCCCACACAAATATTAAGAAACAGAGATGTTGATAGTGTCCTTTTTTCGATATTTCACGAAGCGATCGCTGCGAAGCAGCGGCGCAGCGTTGCGTTCGTTGCTCCTTTGCGGGCGTTGCGAGAAACCAAAACCTGTAATTCCCGTTAAGAAGGGTTATTTATTTTTTTTCTTTACCTGCTTTCTTAGTTCATCTATTTGTTTCTGCTGATCCAAAACATACAACGTCAGCTCCTCAATTTTTTCCAGCAGTATTGCATTCATGGAAGCCAGTTCCATGCCATTGCTTTTTACTTCATCTGCCGAAGGCACACCGGGCAGGTGTTTATTGTCTTTGATGTATTGCTCCACTTCACTCAATGGTTTTAGTTGGTACTCATTGCTGAATACATGATCGGCCCAGGTGCCGCTTAATGCCACTCTTACACTGTCGGCCAGCACACCACCCATAACATATAAGGTGCGGTTGCCGGGGAATGTATAACCCGTGGGGTTTGCATTGCCGAGTAATATTTTTCTGGTGGAAAGATCTCCGTATATGATCGTATTAGTGGAATCATTGCCGATGTATAATTTATTGCTGCCGGTTTCATTGGCCCCGGCTCTTTTACCCAGGAATATATTACCGCTGCCCAGGGAATTCCATCCCGCTGAATCACCCACGGCCACATTGTTATAACCTGAGATGTTGAAGAATAGTGCATCGCTTCCATTCGCCACATTGTAACGACCACTGGTATTCCTATTTAGGGCATAAGTTCCACACGCTACATTGTAACTGCCGGAGGTATTGGAAAAAAGTGCATAAATTCCATTGGCAGTATTGTATTTGCCGGTGGTGTTTTCAAAAAGAGCCTGCCATCCATTGGCCACATTTCCATATCCGGAGGTGTTGGTATAAAGGGCTTTCCATCCATTAGCCACATTACCACTTCCGTCAACATTGGAAAAGAGGGCGCTATCCCCGTTCGCTACATTTCCTCGTCCTATTGTGCTGGAGTAAAGGGCTCCTGTTCCATTCGCAACATTACCATAACCCGTAGTGTTGGAGAAAAGCGCCCGAAACCCGTTTGCAACATTACTATGCCCTGAAGTATTAAAACCAAGCGCCTCATTTCCTGCAGCTACGTTGTAACTGCCGGTCGTGTTGTTGGAAAGCGCCCAGGTACCGCTGGCCACATTTTTATTACCAGTGGTGTTGTTGTAAAGAACCTGGTATCCATTTCCCACATTGTTACTCCCTGTAGTATTTGTATAAAGGGAACCGGATCCATTCGCCACATTATAATTACCTGTGGTATTATTGAAAAGTGCCGCAGTTCCATTCGCCACATTGTTATTGCCTGTAGTGTTGAAATAAAGAACCTGGTGTCCGGTACCTGTATTGTAACTCCCGGTGTTATTTGTGTAAATAGCCTCGAATCCATTGGCTACATTGCCGGACCCGGTTGTGTTATAATAAAGTGATCCTACTCCATTCGCTACATTATAATTGCCGGTCGAATTGGTATAAAGGGCCACTGTCCCATTCGCCACGTTTGCGCCTCCTGTGCTATTAGAATAAAGAGCCTGGTACCCGGTACATGAATTGTTTATGCCGGTCGTGTTGGAGTAAAGGGCTTGATACCCCACTCCGGTATTACCACTTCCGGTCGTGTTGGAATAAAGTACACTGTACCCATTCGCTACATTCTCGTTGCCGGAAGTGTTTGTATAAAGTGCATTGGATCCATTCGCTACATTGTAATTGCCGGTGGTGTTGGAGTGAAGTGCCTGGTATCCGATCCCCACATTGTCTTTACCGTAAGTGTTGGAAGAAAGGGCCCAAAATCCGTTTGCCACATTATTATTGCCGGTCAGGTTTGAATAAAGTGCCTGGTATCCGGTTCCCACATTGTATGATCCTGTATTTGCATTGAGGGCGCCAAGTCCAAAAGCTGTACTTGCCGTCCCCCCGATCGGGATCGTATTGGCATTGTATGAAGTATTTTGGGCAGCTGATGGCAATGTAATTGCCGGCATCAAGGGCAGCATAATCAAGAATTTACAGAAAATGACCGTCTGGTTTAAAGTCTTTTTCATACAAATGTTTTTGGGTAAATGCGTCGGTTTGCCTGCCGAATATAAAAACATGCATTAAAAAAAAAACTGATTTAAATCATATCCCCCGTTTACCGATGACCTCCAAAAAAACTCTGATCATGAGTCAAAACAAGAAAGCCGGTAACCCAAAAAGTTACCGGCTTGGCTTCTTCGCTTCCCAACATTCGCCGGAACAAGCAGAATGACAAGTTCTCCCGGAGGAAAAACTATTGCACTACCCTCACCACCCCTGCCCCATTATACGAATGGTATTCCCCGTTATACATCGCATCCGCATTCACAGGTCCCATTTTATAATTACCGGGTGATACGGCACGAACCGCATAGTAATAAGTTTGTTTATTACTGTTCGCATCCACAAAGAAATGGATACGATCATCGCGTACATCCAGCGCCGTGGGTTCCGAAGCATCCTTGATCCAGTCCATGCCCGGTATCTCTTTCGTTCTTGGATTCTCAATTTCAAAACCGGCAGGCAACAGATCCGTGATCACTACATTTTCGATCGGGGTATTGAATGAACGTTCCAGGGTGAGACCGATTATGATGAGGTCATTCTGCTTGAATGTATTTCCTGTTAATGCTTTTCCATTCCTGTCATAAAAACGTTTCCTCACTTTCAGGTAACTGTCTTCTTCCTTATAGGCCCCGCTGGCGCTGATGCCTTCGGCTTCCCAGAAATAATACAACCTTCCGGTGCCTTTGGTTGTTATTTCTATTGCCGGAACGGAGTTCCCGGCTTCCGCAAAGACCGGAACAGAGTTCCGGTTTCCGGACCACTGTCCTCCATCAACCTTAGCAATCACTTTTCCATTCACTTTTATTTCTGCCGTTGCGGTTGAATTGTTCGCAGCTCTTGCATGTTTACCCAATGCGAGGAATGCAAAGGCCCTTTCCTGCGTGCTCAGCCATCTCCGGTTCTTCAGTTTATCGGCCACATGTTTCACCATCGTGGGGATCTGCGCATTGCCGGGATCCACATCGATCAATGCATTCAATGCAATGGCTTCATCTCTTACATCGGAGTAATAACTTCCGCCTGATTGCGCCACCGATTCTTCACCGCTGAAGGAGGCAGGCAACATGGCCGAAAAAGATTTCCGGTCACCGGCAGTTGCATAGGCCGCCGCCAATAAGTAACGGCTGTCCAAGGCAAGAATGGACGGATTGGCTTTATAGTAATTCATCGACGGCACATTCGTTCTTCCCGCCAGGGCCAGTACATATAAACCATATGCCACTTCCTTCGGCGCGATCTTTTTATTCTGGTCGCGGTTATAATAATAAATGATCGTCTCCCTCGTCTTCAGTTTATTATTGATATAGTTCAGCATGGTCTCCAGCAAACTGTTGTCCACATCAAAACCGGCTTTCTTTGCTTCCAGTAAAAAGTGTGCTGCATAAATCGTAGCCCACCAGTCTTCCCTGCCTTCGCCATCCCAAAGCGTTACGGCTCCATTATACAACTGCCGCATTTTTATTTTGCGGATGGCTTCCATGATATTGCTGTTTGCATTCAGTTTGTTCTGCGCTTTATTCAACTGCATTAAATCAGAAAGATCACCATAATATATCTGGGGGAATGCTGCCGATACCGTTTGCTCGGTGCAACCATAAGGATATTGCACCAGCCATTTCAACTGATCGGCCAGTTCCAGTGCCGGGGAACGGCTCACCACCAAACTGTAATTGGTGCTGCCCGGGATAAAATCACTTAACCCGATACTAACTTTCTGCGAACTGCCACCCGCGATCGAACCGCTGCCTGTTGTTTTTTGTAAGGTAGAAGGCGGACGAACAGAAATTTCTGTTGCATCGGTAAATTTCTCTCCCATGCCGCTAACTGTCACTGTTACCTTACCAATATTGATATTCGGGTCAGCCACTATTTTGAACGTGGCACGTCCTTCTGTTTTTGCGGCAATGCTTACAGATTGACTATTACCACCCACCACTTTCATCGGTCCTTCCACAGCAATGTTTGCTGTTACATTCGCTGAATTGCCGGTGGTATTCGTCAGGGTCACCGGTACATACACCGTATCACCGGGACTTAAGAATCTCGGCAAAGCCGTGCTTACAACGATCGGATCAGCCACCGTCATGGTATTATCGGCTGCGCCAAAACTTTGTCCCTTGTAGGAGACGGCCATCAGTCGCAGTTCGCCGCTGAATTGCGGGATATCAAATTCAAATTCCGCCACACCGCTGCCATTGGCTTTCTTGATGCCGCCCCAATAGCTAACCACTTTTATTCTTTTGGCCGGCATCGGGTTCAACCTTTTCTCCATGGACACTTCCCCGTCACCACCCGTACTGCTCATCTTCGCTCTCACTTCAGCAAACAACAAGGGATACATATCAAAGGCCGATACCTGCAATGCTTTTTTCTGGTAGAAATAATCGTAAGGATCCGGTGTTTTAAAATCACTGATCTGCAATACGCCATTATCAACCGCCGAGAGTGTAACAAAACTACCCGGGGCCGCTTTCACCGTTACTTTCTGGTGTGTTTTGGAACGAACCGTTTTTTGCGCCACCACTTCCGTAGCGATCTTCCTGCTTTTTTCTTCCACGGTTACATTTTTAAATCCATGCGCCACGGTCAATGGAATATCTGACATTTCATGCGGCTTGATCAATGTTGCCGTGATATATACGTTGGGCAAATGTTCACCATTCAGGCTTAAATTCAGACTGGCGGTCCTGTTGC
>CAZQGZ010000147.1:0-8591 GCA_964592935.1 uncultured Chitinophaga sp.
GGGGGGAAGAGTCGTCAAAGAATAAACGCCAGAATTTTTTTAAGAAGCGGTGCACCCCTTCAATGCCTTTTGTATCCCATGGTTTGCTCATTTCCACCGGGCCAAGAAACATTTCATACATGCGGAAAGTGTCGGCACCGTATTTTAAGACGAGATCATCGGGATTAACCGTATTGAATTTCGATTTGGACATTTTTTCGACTTCGGTGCCACAGATATATTTACCATCCTCTAAAACAAATTCCGCATTGGCATATTCACCGTTTCGCCATTTTCTGAATTCTTCAATATTTAATTCTACTCCATCCACCCTATTCACATCAACATGCAGTTGATTGGTCAAATACTTTTCTTTAAGCCCCGAGGAAACAAATTTATTTTTACCCTGAACCCGGTAAACAAATCGGGAAGAACCCTGTATCATCCCCTGGTTCACCAATCTTTTATACGGTTCATCAAAACCAATCAGATTCAGATCATACAAAACTTTCGTCCACATGCGGCTGTAGAGAAGATGACCTACCGCATGTTCGGTACCCCCGATATACAAATCCACCTGGTTCCAGTAATCAGAAACTTTCCGGTCGCAAAATGTTTGATCGTTGTGCGGGTCCATGTAGCGGAGAAAATACCAGGATGAACCGGCATATCCCGGCATCGTATTCGTTTCAAGTTTTTTTGAAGTCCAATCAGCAATATTTGCCAACGGTCCTTCCCCATCAGGCCCTGGTTTGTAAGAATCCACGTGCGGCAATTCCAGCGGCAATTCACTATCATCCAGGGGGTATGCAATCCCATCTTTCCAGACAATCGGAAACGGTTCGCCCCAATACCGCTGGCGGCTGAAGGCTGCATCCCGCATTTTATAATTTACCTTCCTTTTCCCGATTCCCATTTCTTCAATCTTCTTTATCACTGCATCTATCGCATCTTTCATTACCATACCGCTGATAAAATCTGAATTTTCAAGGATAGCATCTTTTGTCGGATTAGCTTCTTCACCGTTGAAATAGTTGCCGATAATATTCGTGACGGGAATATTAAAATGTTTTGCAAACAAAAAATCTCTTTGATCGCCGGAAGGAACAGCCATGATAGCTCCGGTTCCATAACCGGCTAAAACATACTCACTGATCCAGATGGGAATTTCTCTTCCATTAAATGGATTCAGTGCATACGCTCCTGTGAAAACACCGGTGATCTTTTTCTCAGCCATCCTTTCCCTTTCGCTGCGGCTTTTTACATAAGCGATATAATCATCCACCGATTTTTCCTGCGCCTGCGTTGTTATCTGATTGATCAATTCATGTTCAGGTGCCAGTACCATAAAGTCGGCGCCGAAGATGGTGTCGGGCCGGGTGGTGTAAACAGTGAGTGTCGCCTCATCCCCTGACCCCTTCTCCTCGCGGAGAAGGGGAACTTCCTTCTTCGTATTATCATTCCGATTTTCTTTCCTGCTTTTTATTTCATCAGAAATTCTTTGAATTACTTTTCCTGTTGAATGTATTACTTCTTCGTTGGTGAACCGTAAAACATCAATCCCATATTGCCTGAAAAACTTAGTTCTTGCCTGATCATAAACCTGCTGATCTTCTTTATTATGATATTCGCCGTCAGCTTCCACAACAAGCTTTACTTCCAGCATTGCAAAATCTGCAATATATCCATGAATCGCATGTTGTCTTCTTACTTTAACGCCTAACTGGTTATTACGCATTCTTTGCCAAAGAATTTTTTCTGCCTCAGTGGGGTTCTTCCGGTTTTCCCTGCCATATTTTTTTAAGACATCCCAATAGGATTTATCAACTGTTTGAAAGAAACGGGATGACATTCCTCCCTCTCCGTGAGGAGAGGGCCGGGGTGAGGCTACTCTGAACTCAATCTCTGCCCCGGACGATTTCCCGATCCAGTTCGTCTGCATGTCTTTCATCGCTTCGCTGAAATCAACTTTATTCAATCCTTCCAGCAATCGGTCCGCATATTCGGTGATACGCAGGTACCATTGCCTCAATGTTTTTTTCACTACCGGGTGTCCGCCTCTTTCACTGACCCCGTTCACCACTTCATCGTTGGCCAGCACGGTTCCCAATGCCTCACACCAGTTCACTTCGCCATAACCGCAGTAGGCAAGACGGTATTGCATTAATATATCCTGTTGTTTTTTTTCATCAAAGTTTTTCCATTCATCGGCCGTGAAGTTTTGAATGGTCAATGGTGAATGGTGAATGGTATTCCCTTCAGTTTCGAAACTTTTAATTAATACATCTATTTTCTCTGCTTTATTTGTTTCCCGGTTATAGAAACTATTAAACAATTGCAGGAAGATCCACTGTGTCCATTTATAATATCGCGGATCGCTGGTCTGTACTTCCCTGTCCCAGTCATAACAAAACCCGATATTATCCAGCTGGGCTTTGAAAGTTTCAATATTTTTTTGGGTGGTAATGGCCGGGTGCTGGCCGGTATCGAGTGCGTATTGTTCGGCGGGCAAACCAAAACTGTCAAAGCCCATCGGGTGCAATACATTAAAACCTTTCATCCTTTTATACCGGCTGTAAATATCAGAAGCAATATATCCCAGGGGATGTCCAACATGCAACCCGGCGCCGCTGGGATAAGGAAACATATCCAGCACATAACATTTCGGCCGCGTGGATTCATTCGATACTTTGTATATCTTGTTTTCTTTCCACCAGGCCTGCCATTTTTTTTCTATTTCCCTGAAATTATATTCCATGCCCTGTCCCCGGTAGGGGGAATTAATAATTTTAATATTCAAATAGTATAAATGAGTTCCTGCCCGTTGACAAGTTGTGAAAGAAGACTTAAAACAAAGCTTCTTTTATGTTCTATGTCATGACCACCAAAATATCAGCAGCCTTCAACCGTTAGATGAGCAACAAAAATACGGATTGTAGGCATGAATCTGTTATTTTTGCTCGCCCTACGAAGCCTTTTTGCGAAGAAGGGCACTACTTATTAATTCCTCCGGATGGAATTCCACCGGAACAAAAGTATCAGTACGCATGACCCAACCCGGAAGATCATCAGCAAAACGAGGCAAACCATCTTATTTCATGGCCGTCCTGGGCGTAACCATTGTTTTATTTTTCATTGGCATATTCGGCTGGATTTTTTTAAGCGCCGAGAGTTATACCAAAGCGCTGAAAGAAGACGTGAAGATCATTGCCTACCTGCATAACAATTCAAAAAAAGCGGATGTTGATTCCCTGATGAGATATATCCAGATGAAACCGTACACCAAGTTTATTGAATACGTGGACAAGGAGACGGCCAAAAAAAGATTTATCGCCAAAGGAGAACCCGATTTCTCCAATATCATTGATGAAAACCCGCTGCAGGCTTCGCTGGAATTCAATTTGAAAAGCATGTATGTCAATAAGGACACCATGGAGTCGATCCGTAAAGACCTAATTAACCGGCCGCTGGTAGTGCAAAGCGTGGACTATCCCTCTGCACTGGTTGAAAAGATCGGCTCGGTGGTCAAATGGATCCTGATCGGGCTGATCATCCTGGCCGTGATCTTTTCGGGCCTTTCCATTATCCTGATTGATAATACGATCAGGCTGGCCATGTACAGCAACCGGTTTTTGATCAAAACCATGCAGATGGTAGGTGCCACCCGGCAGTTTATTTCAAAGCCGATGAACATACGGGCGATCATTAACGGGGCCATTGCCGCAGCCATTGCCATTGCCATAATTTATATAATCATCCTGGTTTTTGAGGGCTTTCTTCCCTATTTAAAAGACCTTCGCAATAATGGCAACCTGGTTTTGCTGTTCCTTCTTTTATTTGTGATCGGAATCGGCATCACGCTCTTCAGCACCAACCGCAGCGTGGTAAAATACCTGAAAATGAAACTGGATGACCTGTATTGAGGTGAATGGTCAATGGTGAATGGTCAATAATTTCAGGATATCCCCTATTGCCTATTCACCATTCACTATTCACCAAATTTCCTATATTGCACTCCCAAATTATAAAGCAATGGTTGATACAAAAACAACTCCCTCCATATTCAGCAAAGGGAATTATACATGGATGCTTATTGGCCTGGTGGTCATAGCGATCGGCATGTTCCTGCTGGCTGGCGGCACCAGCAATAAAGACCCGAAAGTGTTTGATAAAGACGCCGTGTACAGCACCACCCGTATCACCATCGCCCCTGTTTTAATACTGGCCGGACTGGTGATCGAGATCTTTGCCATTTTCAGGAAACCAAAAGAGATTTGATCATACGATCAACCCATTGCCGGTTTGAAAACCTGATGCTTTATTCCAGGTTTTTTAACCGGTTTTTTACTGCTTATTTTTCAAAAGCGATTCATGAATATCATTGAAGCTATCATTCTCGCCATCGTGGAAGGAGTAACAGAATTTCTTCCTGTTTCCTCCACCGGGCATATGATCATTACCAGTTCCCTGCTGGGCATACAACGCGATGAATTCACCAAGTTGTTCGAAGTATCGATCCAGTTCGGGGCCATCCTGGCTGTGGTCATCCTGTACGGAAAAAAATTCTTTGAATTCCGGCGCTGGCAGTTTTATGCCAAACTTGTCGTTGGTGTGATACCGGCCCTGGCGCTCGGCTACCTGTTTGCTGATAAAATTGATGCGTTGCTCGAAAGTCCCACCACCGTTGCCATTGCCATGCTGGCGGGTGGTCTTATCCTGATGTTCATTGATCAGGTTTTCAAAAAACCAACCATTGAATCTGACGACCAGGTTAGTTTTGGAAAAGCCTTTATTGTGGGTTGCTGGCAAACCATTGCCATGATACCCGGGGTGAGCCGGAGCGCCGCATCCATCATCGGGGGCATGTCGCAGAAATTCACCCGCTACCTGGCTGCTGAATTTTCTTTTTTCCTGGCAGTCCCCACCATGCTGGCTGCTTCGGTTTATTCCCTGTTTGTAAAAGGGTGGACACAAAAAGATATGCTGGGTAATGCAGTCACCGATAATGCAGGAAAGATCATTTCGAAGAAAGGCTACCAGATCATAATGGACTCACAGGAAAATACCATTTCTTTTATTGCGGGGAATGTGGTGGCCTTCGTGGTTGCCCTGCTGGCGATCCGGTTCTTTATCAATTATCTTAAAGTATATGGGTTCAGGATCTTTGGTATATACCGTGTGCTGGCAGGTATTGCCCTGCTGATCATGTTGCTCACAAAAGTTATTGACGGATAAATTTTTTCATTCACTATAAAACAACAAACATGAAATCAATCATTCTTTCCTTACTAATGGCTGTTGCTTTGATATCCTGCACCAATTACGGTAAAAAAGTACCTGTTGAGGGCACGAAGTGCGAAGTACTTTACAAGGGCGAAGGTGTTACTGAGGCTGATGCCAAAAAATTAGGTGAATACCTGAAAGAATCCGGCATGTTTACTGCAGAAAAAAAGTCGAATTGTCAACTGATGCAATCAAATGACGGGGGGTATGATATACGCTTTGTAATAGAAGAAAAAACATCCAATGAACACCCGGAGTTCATTGAGGAGCTCGTGAAACTGGGGGCCGCTTTATCAAACGATGTTTTCGGTAATAAACCGGTTAATATCATGCTGACCAACACCCGTTTCAAGGAATATAAAACTTTGCCATTCGATAAAGAAATGGCAAAAAAATTAATGGAACCCACGGATTCCCTTCCAACGGAGAATATTACCGAACCGGTTCCTGATGACTCTTTGAATAAAACAGATCAATAAACACTTTTCGTACAACCTATTCAGCAGCAGGACAAGAACCTGCTGCTTTTCTTTTTCCATTTGCCGGTAAAAACCTATTTTGCTTACTTATAAATGATCCATGCAAACGGCATCAAAAAAAGTTGTGAACGGCTGGGCTATGTACGACTGGGCCAATTCAGTTTATAACCTGGTCATTACCTCCACCATTTTTCCCGCCTATTTTGAAGCCGTAACCGGTGACGGGAATGAATCAACTACTGCAGACACGGTCCGTTTCCTGGGCAGAGATTTTGTCAATACTTCATTATATAATTATGCACTCGCTTTTTCCATGCTGATCGTGGCGGTCATTTCACCCCTGCTTTCTTCCATTGCCGACTTCAGGGGCAATAAAAAAAAATTCATGAATTTCTTTTTAACAATAGGAAGCATGGCCTGTGCCTCCATGTTCTTTTTTACCAAAGACACATTAAGTATCGGTATCCTGACCATGATCATTGCCTGTGTGGGGTTTTGGGCCAGCCTGGTCTATTACAATTCTTTTCTTCCTGAAATCGCCGCCCCGGAAGACCGGGACCGGGTCAGTGCCAGGGGTTTTGCCTTTGGTTATATCGGGAGCGTGATCCTCCAGCTTATTTGTTTTGTTTTTGTAATGAAACCGGAATTACTGGGCATCGCGAAAGAAGGAACTTTTCAATACCGTATCTGTTTTTTACTGGTGGGTGTTTGGTGGTGGGGATTCGGGCAGTTTTCGCTCAGCCGTTTACCGAAATCTGTTCCGGCAGGAAGCGGTGAACAAAAAAACATACTGACCAATGGTTACCGTGAATTGAAAAAAGTAATCACACAACTTGTACATCTTCCTGTATTGAAAAGATACCTGCTTGCTTTTTTCTTTTTTAACATGGGAGTACAGACGGTGATGCTGGCTGCCACGCTTTATGGCAAAAGTGAATTGCAGCTTCCGACCGAAAACCTGATCATTGCGATATTGATCATCCAGCTTATTGCGATCCCGGGCGCCTTTACCATTTCAAAATTGTCAACCCGTATCGGCAACCTGAACGCCCTGATGGTTTGTGTGCTGATCTGGGTGGGTATTTGTGTGGCAGGTTACCTGATCCCCCAAAAAGGGATCTATGAATTCTATGCATTGGCAACGGTAGTTGGATTTGTGATGGGTGGCATTCAATCCCTGAGCCGCTCCACGTATGCCAAGTTCATGCCGGTGACAAGAGACAC
Source organism: uncultured Chitinophaga sp. (assembly GCA_964592935.1). Lineage (GTDB taxonomy): Bacteria > Bacteroidota > Bacteroidia > Chitinophagales > Chitinophagaceae > JJ008. The sequence continues at coordinate 6,966 of CAZQGZ010000147.1, forward strand.
AGCATCCTTTTTCAGTTTCTATGATGTCACCGAAAAAATTGCGATCGTGATCGGTATGTTCAGTTTTGGTTTTATTAATGAGCTCACGGGTTCACAACGTTCTTCTGTACTGGCCTTAATGGTTTATTTTTTCCTGGGATTGGTTTTGCTTTTTTATGCAAAGGCGGCACAGAAAAAGCCTCCTCAAACCCCTCCGAAGGAGGGGCTTTAGAACCCTAAAGCATAATCACTTCCTAAAACAAAATAATTGATGAAATTATATTCAATCAATACCGGTTATTTTAAATTGGATGGCGGCGCCATGTTTGGTGTTGTACCCAAAAGCATCTGGAATAAAATAAACCCTGCCGATGAAAATAATCTTTGCAGCTGGGCATTGCGTTGCTTATTAATTGAGGATGGGAACAGGTTGATCCTTGTTGATAACGGAAATGGTGATAAGCAGGATGCAAAATTTTTCAGCCATTACTACCTGCATGGCGATGATACGCTGGACAGATCACTGGCGAAATACGGATTTCACCGGACTGATATCACGGACGCCATGCTCACGCACCTGCATTTCGATCATTGCGGCGGTTCTATTAGCCGTGAAGGAGATAAATTGGTCCCGACATTTAAAAACGCAACTTACTGGAGCAATAAGGAACACTGGGACTGGGCCGTTCATCCCAATGAAAGAGAGAAAGCTTCCTTTCTCAAAGAAAATATTTTACCCATTGAAGAAAGCGGGCATCTTCAATTCATTGATGTAACAGGGGGGTCAAACGGGCAATTAGGTGAAACATCATTTACGGAAAACATATCGGTTCGTTTTGTTCATGGCCATACCCGGGCCATGATGCTGCCTCAAATAAAATATAAGGGCAAGACCATTGTGTACATGGCTGACCTTCTTCCTTCGCAGGGACATATCCCCTTACCCTATGTAATGGCATATGACATGTTTCCCCTTACCACGCTGAATGAAAAAAAATCATTCCTGAAAGAAGCCGTTGAAAACGATTACATCCTTTTCTTCGAACACGACCCGGTATACGAATGCTGTAATCTTCAACAGACAGAAAGAGGTGTAAGACCGAAAGAGTTTTTTAAACTGGAAGAGATCGGTTAAAATGAAAAATAAAGAATAAGAAATAAAAAATGAAAAAGTGGCTTCGCAGGAAACAATATTTTATAAACTGAATACCAGGAACTGACTTCGCCACTTTGGAGATAAAACATGAGGCTTTAATAAAACGAAAAATTATTTGTGCCCGGTCAGCACATTTTCCCCCTGGGAACTGTAAATTAAAAAATTAGAAAGTATTTAGCTACGAAGCGCATTTTTTTATTCTTAATTTTTTATTTCTTATTCTTTATTTCCTTTTGATCAGTGAGGTCAGCGGGTGTCGAAGATTATTATGACTCATCATATCGATCTTTACTTTGCCCACCACCAATGGGCTTTCCACCCGCACGGGGATATGGTTGGCGTCATCGGAAACCCACACCGTCATGTTTTCGCCGCCCTCAAAGATGGTTCCTTTAATTAACAGCGGTTTTATTTTAATCGCCCTGAATTTCCCGTACCTCGTTTTGATTTCTTCCTTTCCCAAATAACGGATATACATATTGAACACTTCA
>CAZQGZ010000148.1:0-6873 GCA_964592935.1 uncultured Chitinophaga sp.
TTGCATGATGTGTATGACCCGCTCAGTGATCAGTTGATCATACCTGCCGGTGATGAGATCACGATCGATATTGCCCGTAAAATTGAAGATGCCGGCATTGAAGTAGTAGAGATCCGTTCGGTGCTTACCTGTGAAAGCAAACGGGGTGTTTGTGTAAAATGTTATGGAAAGAATCTTGCTTCCGGTAACCTGGCGCAAAAAGGTGATGCAGTAGGTATCATTGCAGCGCAGTCCATCGGTGAACCGGGTACACAGTTGACGCTTCGTACCTTCCACGTGGGTGGTGTGGCCGGTTCTGCTTCGGTGGAATCAACTTTGTCGGCCAAATTTGACGGCACCATCCAGTTTGATGGTTTGCGTACAGTAAGTATTGAAAACAATGAAGGGCAAAAATCACAGGTCGTCATTGGCCGTACCGGTGAAGTGCGTATCATAGATACCAAGAATGACCGCTTGCTGATCACCAATAATATTCCTTATGGCGCTACGCTGAATGTGAAAGATGGCCAGAAAGTGAACAAAGGAGATGTGATCTGCACATGGGATCCGTTCAATAATGTTATCATGGCTGAGATCAACGGTAATGTGAAGTTTGATAACGTGATCGAGGGTGTAACATTCCGTGAAGAAGCGGATGAGCAGACAGGACACCGTGAGAAAGTGGTTATTGAAACAAGGGATAAAACAAAAATACCATCCATTGTAGTGGAAGGGACGGATAAAAAAACATATAACCTGCCAACCGGAAGCCATATCATCATGGAAGAAGGTGATACGGTGAAAGCGGGCCAGGTGATCGTGAAGATACCGCGTATCCTCGGCAAACTCCGTGACATTACCGGTGGTCTTCCCCGTGTTACCGAATTGTTTGAAGCCAGGAATCCCAGCAACCCGGCCGTTGTATCCGAGATCGATGGGGTGGTGATGATGGGTGCCGTTAAAAGAGGAAACCGCGAGATCATCATTGAAGCAAAAGATGGTGTGCAGAAGAAATATCTTGTTCCGCTGACAAGACAGATCCTGGCGCAGGATGGCGACTTTGTAAAAGCCGGCGCTTCATTAAGCGACGGACAGATCGCACCCTTTGATATTCTTTCGATCAAAGGTCCGTTTGCAGTGCAGGAATACGTAGTGAATGAGATCCAGGAAGTATATCGTTTGCAGGGTGTGAAGATCAATGATAAACATATCGAATGTATTGTTCGCCAGATGATGCGTAAAGTAAATATCGTCGACCCGGGTGATACCCGTTTCCTCGAGGATGACCTGACCGATAAGTTTGAGTTCGTGGAGGAGAATGATTACATCTTTGATAAGAAAGTGGTAACCGAAGTGGGCGACAGTACCAGGCTTCGTGCGGGCCAGATCGTGAGTCTTCGTGAAGTAAGAGAAGAGAATTCCATACTTCGCCGGAATGATAAAAAACCGGTTGAGTACAGGGATGCAAAACCGGCTACTTCATCTCCAACCCTGCTGGGTATCACCAAAGCATCGCTCGGTGTGCCAAGCTGGATCTCGGCTGCTTCCTTCCAGGAAACAACGAAAGTATTGTCTTCGGCTGCCATCAACGGCAAGACCGATGAGATGCTCGGGCTGAAGGAGAATGTGATCACCGGTCACCCGATACCAGCCGGAACCGGTCTGAGGGAATTTGAACATATGATCGTTGGCAGCAAGGAAGAGTATGAATTGCTGCAGACAACCCGGGAGGCCATGGCTTTTGATGAAGAGGAATAGTGAATGGTGAACAGGCAACAGGCAATTAGCACGTATTATTAGCTAATTTTAAAGTCAAACTATTTGAGGAGTAAGATAGATCTTGCTCCTTTTTATATATTGCCTATTCACCATTGCCCATTTCCTATTGTCTATTGCCCATTGACCTGTTAACTCTTTCCTAAAGTGAACTGAATACTTATATTTGCCCGCCTGTTCATACGTAATTTGCAAAAACGAACTGATGAAAAATGGATTGATTATCTGGAATGTGGTGCTGAGCCTGGTAGCGGCATACCTTCTTTTTTTACATTTCGGTTCTAAAAAAGGAGGTACGGGAAAAAACAGGAATTCTCCCCCCGATACATCCGCATCAGGGCAGTTCAGGATGGCTTATTTTGAAATGGATTCGGTGGAAGCTAATTTTAACCTGGTGAAAGATGTAAAAGCAGAAATAAGTGCCAAAGATGCTGAATACAACAGCAGCCTGAACAAACTGGACCAGACTTACCGGGATAAATACAATGAATATGCATCCAAATCTTCCATGACCCCCGAAGAGACCGATGCTGCGCAGAATGTCCTGAAACAATTGGGGGAATCGCTGAAAATCCAGAAAGAACAAATAGATCAGAAATACCAGGATTTTGTGATGCGCAAAAACCTGGATGTAAAGAAAAAGATAGAAGACTACCTGAAGATCTTTAACCAGCAAAAGAAATATTCCTATATCATTTCCTACGAACAGGGTTTATTCTATTTCAGGGATACCGCGTATAATATTACGGCTGAAGTCATAAAGGGATTGAATGAATATTATGCCCCGCTGAAAAAATAACTTGCTGTCACTTTTTTTTAATGTCCTTCTGTTGCCGGAGGGACTTTTTATTTTATAATGCTTCAATTTGCTAGCCATCTTATTTTTTGCCACGAAGATGCTAAGACTCAAAGTATTCACGAAGATAGCTTTGTGCAACTTCGTGTCTTGGTGCCTAAAAAATCAAACTGGATATCACCTTTTATTTTGTTCATAATATTAAATGCCCCGAATTACTTATCTTGAAACTCAAACCAACAGCCATGCCAGCGCAAAGTATATTGACATCGGAAGATCATCAGCCTAAATTTAAACCTGCCCTCGGATTATTTGACGGCACCATGATCGTTGCCGGTTCCATGATCGGTTCGGGTATCTTTATTGTAAGCGCAGATATCACAAGAAATGTCGGCAGTGCGGGATGGCTGATCGCCGTATGGGTAATCACGGGATTTATGACATTAAGTGCTGCATTAAGTTACGGCGAATTGAGCGGGATGTTTCCCCGGGCCGGGGGTCAATATGTTTATCTCAAGGAAGCCTATAACCCGCTGATCGGTTTTCTCTATGGATGGAGTTTTTTTGCGGTGATCCAGACAGCTACGATTGCTGCGGTAGGGGTGGCTTTTTCAAAATTCCTTGCTTACCTCGTTCCCGAGCTTGGGAATAACTATTTCCTCTTTGATGCCGGTATTGTAAAAGTATATTCAGGCCAACTGGTAGCGATCGGTATCATTTGTATCCTGACCTATGTGAATTCGAAAGGGGTTAAAGAAGGAAAACTGATCCAGCGGCTTTTTACATCAGCTAAATTGCTTGCATTGTTTGGCCTGATACTTTTTGGTTTCATTTTGGTGAAAGAAAGTTTTTGGTCACAGAACTGGTCAACCGGTTTCAACGCAGCCCGGCCGGCAAAAGATGCCGCGGGAGTTGTAACCTGGACAGGGATCGGCGGTGCTGCCCTGATGGGTGCGATCGCCGCTGCGATGGTGGGTTCTATCTTCAGCAGTGATGCCTGGAATAACGTAACTTTCATTGCCGGTGAAATGAAAAACCCGAAAAAAAATATCGGGCTGAGTCTTCTCCTGGGCACATTGATCGTAACCATTATTTATGTTTCCACCAACCTGATGTATTTAAATGCGCTGCCGCTTGAGAAAATTGCATTTGCCGCGGATGACCGGCCGGCTGTGGAAGCATCACAGGCCATATTCGGTAACAGCGGGACTTATATCATCGCCTTACTCATCATGGTTTCCACGTTTGGATGTAACAATGGCTTGATACTCGCCGGAGCCCGGGTATATCATACCATGGCAAAGGATGGATTGTTCTTTAAAAAGGTCGGAACGCTGAATAAAAATGCCGTGCCGCAGGTGGCCTTGTGGATACAATGCATTGCTGCCTGTATCTGGTGCTTAAGCGGAAAATATGGCCAGTTGCTGGATATGATCTCTTTTGTCGTGGTCATATTTTATGTACTGACTATTTCCGGCATTTTTATTTTGCGAAAGAAAAGACCGGATGCCGAGCGGCCCTATAAAGCATTTGGCTACCCGGTATTACCCATCCTGTACATCCTGATGGGAATCGCTTTTTGTATATTGCTGATCATTTATAAGCCTGAGTTTACCTGGCCGGGACTGATCATTGTGCTGATTGGCATACCGGTTTATTACCTGGCTATTTCACAGCAGAAAAGAAATAATTAAAAATTCCAAATAACAAAAAACAAATTCCAAAAAAATCTCAAATTGAAAAAATACATAAACCGGAGACATATTGGTGCTTTATTTTTTGCTTTTGATTTTTTGGTTCTTGTTATTTGGTTCTTGTTTTTTTTATAAAATTTATGCCAACTGACTTCAAAAAAATATTCAATTCTTTTTCCTCCCTGAAAGTGGGTGTGATCGGTGATGTGATGCTCGATACCTATATCTGGGGTCATGTGGAGCGTATCTCACCAGAAGCGCCGGTGCCGGTCGTTACCCAGGACCGGAAAGATCACCGGGTCGGGGGAGCGGGTAATGTGGCATTGAATTGCCGGTCGCTCGGGGCGCAGGTTGCATTATTATCTGTTACGGGTGATGATGAGCATGCATCCAGGCTAAGTGAATTAGTAAAGAGCAGCCAGATTGATGCCGGTTACCTGCTAAAAAGTGCAGACCGGGTCACCACCAATAAAACAAGGATCATCAGCCGCAACCAGCAGATGATGAGGCTGGATGAAGAGATGACCCATGACCTCAGCCAAAAAGATGAAATGCTCCTGTTGGGAAAGGTAAAGGCTTATATTTCAGCCGAAGCGCCGGATATCATCATTTTTGAAGATTATAACAAGGGAGTACTTACAGAACACGTAATAAAAGAAGTGACCGGAATGTGTAAACAGGCGGGTGTACTGACAGCAGTTGATCCCAAACGAAAAAATTTCTTTGCTTATAACGAAGCTGATATTTTCAAACCCAACCTGAAGGAAGTGAAGGAAGGGCTGAATATGCTGATCGATGAAGTGAATCAGCCGTTGCTGCAGCAAATCCATGAGGAGTTAAAAAAAATACTGCATCATTCCATTTCTTTAATCACCCTTTCCGAAAAGGGAGTCTTCTATCAGAAGGATGACCAGGCAGGAATTATTTCTTCTCATATCCGCAATATCGCCGATGTATCCGGAGCGGGTGACACGGTGATCGCTGTGGCCGCGATGGTCTTTGCTGCCACGAAGGATGTTCCTTTGATGGCGGAAGTGGCCAATATCGCAGGCGGTCTTGTTTGCGAAGAAGTGGGAACGAACGCGGTCAATAAAGAAAAATTATTGATCGAATGTGAGTCGTTGTTATCATGAAGAGCATGTGTTAAAGGGGCGAGTGGGGTTTGGCGAGTGGCGAGTGAGGGTTTATTGCTGGTTAGTCTTTAAAGTTTAATAAAAAACATTATTGCAAGAACAGGGTTCTTTCCTATTCACATTTACCACATTTTTCACACTATCTCATTTGCTGATCTTTCATTTGCTCTTCAATAGCTTTGTTGAGCAAGCCATCATAATTGATAAAGACCTCAAAACAAATTTTTATAGCGGCGAAAATGAGGATGAAGATTTTTCCCGCGCCGAATGTGAGGAACATGCTTCCGAGGATCACGGTGACCTGTTGTATGAATATGCGGCCATAGGGCTGGAACATCAGTTGCATCATGGAGATCGTACGATACTGGCGGGTTCTTAAAAAATTCCAGTACAGGCTGAATCCATAACTGACTACAAAACCGGCCAGCATATACCAGGCATCCGGACCAAGGTAGCGGGGCCAGTGAATAAAGAAATCAAAGAACCCGGTTTTGTATTCTTTGGCAATACCGGATACCTGTACAAATAAACCCATTTGGATAGCCACAAACATTCCGTAATGCAGGAGGAAAAAAAGCATGAAGAAAAGTCCTGATTGTCTGGTCTTGACAGTTCCGTTATACCAGGTATCGGATCCACGTACCGTTGTGACAATCCCCATTTTCAACAAAGTGAAAAGACCGATGATCACCGTTTCAAGGGCATAGACCATGAACACTTCCACGGGGCTCCAGTTCCGGAATAAAACACCGGCCACCGGCAGGAGGTTGGCGGCGATGATGAAATAATCGGAGCGGGTGAGTGTTTTTTTAAACATGTTATTGCCTGTAATTAGCCGGCAAAATAACTAATTTCGGGTTTCCGAAACAGTGGGAGTGCACCCTTTTGAAAATTTATAATAATTGAGCCACTAAGACACCGGGGCACAAAGGTTCACAAAGATGGCTTTGTGTTGCTTTGTGTCCCTGCCTGCCGGCAGGCAGGTTTGAGTATTCGTGGCTATTATTCAAGCCGGGTCACTACTCAAACAGTTAATAAAAAATATGTCAGTTTTTACATTAGTCATTCATGGCGGTGCGGGCACGATCCTGAAGAAAGATATGACCGGTGAAAAGGAAGCCGCTTACCGCAAAGGCCTCGAGGATGCATTGCATGCCGGTTATAGTTTATTGGAAAAGGGACATCCTGCTATGGATGCAGCCAGGGCTGCCGTGGTTTCATTGGAAGATAATATCCTCTTCAATGCCGGGAGGGGTTCTGTATTCGGATTTGACGGAACACAGGAAATGGATGCTTCCATCATGGATGGAGAAACGTTAATGGCAGGGGCGGTATCGGGAGTACGAAATATCCGCAACCCGGTGGAACTGGCTTATGCGATCATGACACGAAGCCCGCATGTGATGATGAATGGACAGGGCGCTTATGATTTTGCGGTCAAACAGGGAATCAAAACAGAGCATGATGATTATTTCTTTTCCCAGTTAAGATATGA
>CAZQGZ010000148.1:6973-8549 GCA_964592935.1 uncultured Chitinophaga sp.
CATGGTGAACCTTTCATCCGGGCCGTTGCCGCTTATGATGTGAGTTGCCTGATGGAATATAAAGGACTTTCCTTACTGGAAGCCATGCATATTGTGATTCATGATAAATTACTGAAACTCGACGGTGAAGGTGGAATGATCGGGGTGGATGCGGATGGAAATGCGGCGATGGTTTTTAACAGTGAGGGGATGTACCGGGGTATGAGAAGCAGTGATGGAAAGAATGAAATATCGATCTATAAATGAGAAATCAGGAATGAGAAAGAGTTTGATGCAGTTTCTCAGTAATAAATCCGGGCAGGAAAAAAAATGCCACAAAGTCACCAAGGCACAAAGGTTCACCAAGAAATGCATTATTATAAAATGAACCGTTTTATGCCATCTTTTATTAATGGCACATTAAAATTAATCAGATAGCCAAGTCGTTTGCCCGTTAATTTGAGATGACTCAATATTTGTGCCTGCCAAACAGGATTGACCGTTTCCAAAGCTTTAAGTTCGCAAATAACTATATCATTTACCAAAACATCTAATCGCAAACCTTCGCTGAATACTAATTTATCAAACACGATGGGAATATCTAATTGTCGTTTTATGTCACAGCCATCTTTTGACAAGATATGACAGAAACAAACTTCATAGATTTTTTCCAACAGGCCAGGTCCAAGTGTTTTATGAACTATATAAGCGGCATTGACTATAAGTTTGCCGGTCTTCTCTTCTGCATCAGATAATCCTATGAATTTTTCTTTGTGCATCTTCGTGTTTTTGTGACTTTGTGGCAATCTTTTTTAAATTATCATCCGGATATTAATGTGTATTGGCCATCGTACTGATAATACGCTATCGCAAAATATTCGTTAGCCGATTCTTATAAATCGTCACAAAATTTATTTTTGTAAGACATTTTACCAACGTTTTTTCACCGACCTAAATGTTTTTTTTCCGACAGATGCATGATTGAGAAATGTCATTCCCGAAAGTCCTTATACCTGAATCCCCTTTCTCCCTTATTTTTGCCCATGCGGAAATACGCCATCATCGTTGCGGCCGGCACGGGTACCAGGATGGGTGCCGGTATCCCCAAGCAATTTATACTGCTGAAAGGCCGTCCGGTGTTGTATTACACGATACATACGTTCCTGGAAGCATATCGTGACCTGGAGGTGATACTGGTGCTGCCGGCTGATCATATGGACAACGGGGAAAAAATTATTGCTACATATTTTGATGGTAAACCTGTACGGATGGTGGCGGGTGGTGCTACCCGGTTTCAGTCTGTAAAAAACGGATTGGCATTAGTGGAAGCGGAATCTATCATTTTTGTACATGACGGTGTTCGTTGCCTGCTGACAGAAGAACTGATTCATCGTTGTTACGATAAAACTATGGAAACCGGAACCGCTATCCCGGCGATCGCATCCAAAGACAGCACCCGTATTTTGCGTGATGGAAAGAGCGAGGCTATTGACCGGAATAAAGTGATGCTGGTGCAGACGCCGCAGACCTTTCAAAGTAACATATTGCTGAATGCTTTTAAGGCTGATTACAAAGTTGAATTTACGGATGAAGCCAC
>CAZQGZ010000149.1:0-8398 GCA_964592935.1 uncultured Chitinophaga sp.
TGGCTTTTTTACCGCCGCCTTCATATATTTTTTCCAGGCGCTGGCGCATTTCGCTGAGTGATTGTTTGAGGATGTCTTCGTTCTTATTGAATTCGAGGTTCATGGATATAAATCGTTAGGCGGCAAAGATAAGGCATGTGGGGAGTAGTGAGTAGCGAGTGGGGTAACCTGCTTTATCTTGCATTAGTCAGTTGAAAAGAAATTATCGGAATAGATTTGACGTTGGATTACGTTCGTTCATGAACTAGCCGAACGCAAGGGCCGGTGTTTTTCGCCAACTGCAACCCATTGAAAAAAATACCCCGACAGGTAGCGGAGTAAATAAAACGGAATAAGATGATGGTAAAAAATAATCCAATGTCATCTGCAAAGAGCATTTCTGCCGGCGGAAGCCGATATTTTATGATCAGCAACCGGCATGAATTCATGGTGACTGGGTGTTCCATTTCGGTAGTGTATCAAATTGCATTTTTGCCTCTAAGGCCCAAAGGCTCAAAGTAACACTAAGTATTCTTCGTGAAGACTTAGTTCCTTGGTGTTTTTGTGTCATATTCTTTTTAATTTTTTAAAATGACACACTACACTCTTTTCGTTTGTTGATTTTCCAGGTTGAACAACAGCTAACTTTGTGAGGATGACCCGCCGGGTCATAACCCGGAATGATCCGGGCCAATTAATTTTCAAAAAATCATATGATGCAATTCAGACTATTCGAAAAATCAGTGTACACCGGAAGGCGTTCTGTTTTAAACAAGAATATCGGTACGGGCCTGCTGTTATTTTTAGGCAATGAAGAAAGCAGCATGAACTACCGGGATAACTGGTATCCCTACCGGCAGGACAGCACCTTCCTTTATTATTTCGGGTTGAATACGGCAGGGCTTGCTGCCATCATTGACGCTGATTCCGGCGATGAGATCATTTTCGGCAATGACCTGACCATTGATGATATTGTCTGGACAGGTCCCCAGCCTTCTGTCAGGGAAATGGCCGCAGCGGTGGGTGTTCATAAAACAGCGGCTGCCAATGAACTTGCAACATTTATCGGTAAGGCTTTAAAAAGCAAAAGGAAAATACATTTTATTCCGCCATACCGGCCTGAGAATAAAATTAAGATCGCCGGGTTATTGAATATAGCCATCAGTGAAATCGACCATCATGTATCGGTTCCCTTCATTAAAGCGATCGTCAGTCAGCGTTCGTATAAGGAAGCCTGTGAAGTGGAGGAAATGAATAAGGCGGCCCACATCAGTGCCGATATGCACCTGGCTGCCATGCACTATGCCAAACCGGGTATGAAGGAATATGAAGTGGTGGCAAAGGTGAAAGAGGTTGCTTATGCCCATCATGCGGATATTTCGTTCAGTCCCATCGTAACCATACACGGTGAGACCCTGCATAATGTGTATAGCGGTAATACGATCAACGAAGGACAGCTTTTGCTTTGTGATGCAGGCGCCAGTAACGATATGCAGTATGCCGGCGACCTCACCACCACCTACCCGGTTGGGAAAAAATTTACCACGAAGCAGAAGGAAGTGTATGAAATTGTTTTGAATTCACACCACACCGCGGTAGCGATGTTAAAACCGGGTGTATTATTCCGGGATGTGTATTATGCGGCGGCGCAAAAAATTGTGGAAGGCATGCAGGGACTTGGCATCATGAAAGGCGATGCGAAGGAAGCAGTGACTGCGGGAGCTCATGCCATGTTTTTTCAGTGCGGCCTCGGGCATATGATCGGCCTGGATGTGCATGATATGGAAGACCTCGGGGAACCTTACGTGGGTTATAATGATGTGATTAAAAAAAGCACCCAGTTTGGAATCAAATCGCTTCGCCTGGGCCGTAGCCTGGAGCCGGGATTTACATTAACCGTGGAACCCGGTGTGTATTGCATTCCCGCATTAATGGACCAATGGAAGGCGGAACGAAAATTTGAATCATTTATTAATTATGAAGCGCTGGAAAGCCTCCGGAATTTCGGGGGCATCCGGGTGGAAGAAGATTTTCTGATTACCGAAGCCGGGTCCCGGTTGCTGGGAAAAAAATTGCCGATGACGGTTGAAGAAATTGAGTCAATCCGGGAGGCCTGATACTTTGTTCAATCCATTGTTTTTTCTTCCCCGAAATAGGAAAGCTATACAGTGAACCTGATGCATGCGGGACCCGCAGACCTTCAATTCAACTCCTTTTCCACCCTTCTGGTGTTGTGGGTTTTATTGTGCCGCTATCAGCGAAGGCAGATATATTTTTCACCAGCGGGCGGTTATTGGTAAAGGCTGCCTTCTTTTTTGATTTTATAAATGGTCATGAATGCTTATAAAAGGCATACCCGTTGTCTTTTATGTATTATTTCTTTATAAGCGGCAGTACTCTTGTTCCGGAGCCGGGTATATTTGAGAAGTGATTCATGTGATCACTAAATAAATCAATTCTATACTTTTAAAATTTTGACCATGCAAATAAGTAAACTAACCGTACCGCGTTTTTTTCAGGGGTTGTGCTTTATTTTTTTCATCACTTCCCCGCTTACGGGTATCTCCCAAACCCGGGATGAAAAGAAAATACTGGAATCGCTCCGGCTGGAAGAAAAATACTGGAGCAGCGGTGACATTGATGCGTATGTGAGTTTGTATGCCCCGGATGACTCCACCCGGATGATTTTAAGTAAGGGAGCTGCTTATGGAAGGGACAGCATACTTGCGTTTTATAAAAAGTACTGGCCCAAAGAAAAGATGGGACAGCTTGTGCTGGATGGGGAGCAGCTGGAAAGATTATCCCGGAAATATTATTATGTTACGGGTTATTTTCATGTAAAAACACCGGAAGGCAAAATGATCAACGGGCGTTATTCCAGCCTGATGAAAAAGATAAAAGGGAAATGGTATTTATATACGGACCATTCTGGTTGATACCGAAATTCATATTCCCCAAAAATAATTTTATTAATACAGATTTTATGCGAATCACTCTCCGTCTCCCGGCTATCCTTTTTTTTCTTTTTATTCAAATCCATTCAACCGGTCAGCCGCCATGGCCATTGAAAGAGTGGCCCGTTGCCACCCCGCAATCCCAGTCCATGAATGCCGATTCACTGCAGGCCTTTGATGAGGCAATTGCGAGCGGAAAATTTGGCTATGTAGACGGAATGATTGTTACAAGACATGGAAAGCTGCTGCACCAGAAAACATATCAGCATGATTACAAAAAAATTTATGGTGACAGCGCCGCGAAAAAAAGCGGGTTAAACCCGCATGACCCGGGAGGCCCGTATAATTATTACAATCCGTGGTGGCATCCTTACTATCATGGCAGCGATTTGCACAGCCTGCAGTCAGTAACAAAAACTATTACTTCTGTCATTATGGGTGTGGCTTCTGCACGTAATGAATTTCCTGATCTGTCCACACCCGTACTTCGTTTTTTTGATACCACGCAGGTAAAAAACATAGATGACCGGAAAAGAAGAATGACGATCCGTCACCTGCTCACCATGACTTCGGGATTTGACTGGAATGAAAATATACACTACAGCGATCCACGGAATGATTGCAGTGTGATGGAAGCCGGTTTTGACTGGATACAATATGTCATTAATAAACCAATGGCGCATGAGCCGGGGCAATACTTTAATTACAACAGCGGGTCTTCGCAATTACTGGCATTTATTTTCCGGAAAGCAACAGGCCGGGACATAGAAGAATATGCGGCTAAGCATCTTTTTACGCCGCTGGGGATCGGCCAGTTTTTCTGGAAACGGATTCCAACCGGACTTTGCGATACAGAAGGTGGTTTGTATCTGGCAGCAACAGATCTTGCAAAAATTTATTACCTGTTTTTAATGGATGGGAACTGGAACGGGCAACAGCTTGTATCCAAAGAATGGGTGAAAGAATCGGTTACTCCGGCTATTCCTGTGGGGCGGGGAGTTAATTACGGGTATAAATGGTGGCTACATGAGTATGATGCGGATCATTCAAAATATGCGTGGACCGGTTCGGGCTTCGGAGGCCAGTGGCCAATCATTATTCCGGAATATGGTATCGTTGCAGTTTTTACAGGCTGGAACATTATAGCCGGTAAACCTTCGCTGAGGGTAACAGAAGCGATCAGGCGACTGGTAAATGCTGTTTCAGATAAGAAATAAATTCCGCTTATGCAACTGAGTTATTATTAAAAAAACGTCTCCCGGTAACTACCGGGAGACGTTTCAATGAATAAGCAGATATTTTTACTTATAATAGCTCAATGTCATCTCTGAACGACGATTCTTCTGGCGGCCGGCTGCTGTTTTATTGTCAGCTATTGGCATAGTTTCACCATGACCGGCAGAAGTGATGCGGCTTTCATCAATACCCTTGCTTACAATATATGCTTTCACAGACCCGGCCCGGTTATCACTCAGGGTCTGGTTCATTTCTTCACTGCCTACATTATCCGTATGGCCATCAATGGCCAGTTGCATTCCCGGGTTATCCTGCATGATCTTAACCACTTCATTCAGGCCTTTGTATGAAGAGGATTGTAATTTATAACTACCCGTAACAAAGAGAATATTCTTTGCAGCCATATCTACTTTCTTCTTCACTTCAGGCGGAATGATAGGACAACCAAAATTTTCTTTCGGTCCCGGAATGGTAACACACCTGTCTTCTTCATCATTCACACCATCCCCATCTGTATCCGGTATCGGGCATCCCTGGTAACGGGCCAGGCCCGGAACGGTGGGGCACTTATCTTCTTCATCATTGATGCCATCTTTATCTGTATCCGGTATCGGGCATCCCTGGTAACGGGCCAGGCCCGGAACGGTGGGACACTTGTCTTCTTCATCATTAATGCCATCTTTATCTGTATCCGGAACGGGGCATCCCTGGTAACGGGCCAGGCCCTTTACATCCGGGCATTTATCCACATCATCCAGTATACCGTCTCCATCTCTATCACTTGGCGGTGGAGGTGGGGGTGGAGGTGGAGGGGGTATCACTTTTGTTTTTCCAAAATCAAATAGCCTGACCTTAAACCCTGCATAAATATTCATGTTATTCAGATCGTATGGCCGTTGTGTGTTACCAAGATTATTTACACTGGTAAGACCATATATATAGCGGCCATAAACAGAAACTCTTGCATGAGGAAGAATTTCAATACCCCCCGTAACGCCAAAACTGTAACTCTGGAAATCCTCTTTTACCCAATGATCATTAAAATCATTGACGGCTGTTCTGATGTCATACTGCACACCAACGGGAAAAGCAACATACTTGCCCGCGTGGATTTTCAATAACAGGGGCAGACCGAAATAATTCATTCTCCCGTCAAAGTCTGCAGGCGTGCCATTACCGGGTTTCAGCCTGTTTGTAATAAACAGCATTTGTGGTTCAAATGACAACCGCTGACTTATGGGGATATTGAACCAGAATCCGAAAAGTCCGTCGCTATGAAACTGGTAATCCAGGGTGGTGGGAATGCTCCTTTGTTTTACTTTAAATTCAGCCATGTTCAGGGCACCGGTGATGCCGGCGGTTACATGCTGATCCTGCTTTTTATCCTGCTGTGCATTAACAATGATGACCATCATTGCAGCAACAGACAGTAAAAAATTTTTTTTCATTCTGATTGATTTAGGTATGATAATTAGCAAAGGTAATTACCCGCCATGTTTCCCGGCTCCTATGAGAATTAGAAAGAAACCTGATTGTCGTCATGATTTATTACACCCGGCCCGGGTAGCTTGCGGATTTTGAATGATTAAGGTTTATTTCAACGCTTTTAATCTTTCCTTTTAATGTTATATCCTTCTTTATTCTCCAACAATCATCGCCGGGGTGAGTTACCGGTTTTGGTTCTTCCGTTAAACCGGTCCCTGGAGATAAATTATGATAAAGCTGATTTAGTTATTCCTCAATCCCGTAAACTTTAAAAACTGGTTGCCCTGCGGGATCTTGAAATCATAATAGCCCATGAACGCATCTATTTTCCCTCCGGGAAAGAAAGCAATATTATATTCAATGTCGTCATTGACTTTATGATCGGATGGCCACACTTTATAGTCTGCCGTGGTTACGGGCCTTAGTTTAAAATACCAGGCATTATTTTTCCGGGCCACAAAATCTGCCTGCACGGTGGGGAAGGGAACAAAGCCGTTTAGTCCGTCATAGGGTACATAACATATGGATATGGTTGTATTGCTTACAGCAGTAACTTTTATTTTCTGATTCTGCTCTCCTTTGGTGCAGGAACCGGGTCCATAAAGCAGGCAATCCCCGATATAAGGGCCGGTTACTTCACTCACGTTGATGATCTCTTCGTTCTTTTTTGAACAGGCAGCGAGGATAAAAATGACCAGGAAGGGGAAAATTATCTTTTTCATGGCAGGCGGTTTAGGTTAATTGTTAACCTGACAGACATAAAAATAGATTAAAAGTATAATTCCGGAATAATATTTTTTACTGCATGCTAATGCTATTTGCGGCCGGAATTAGATAATTAGTAAGAAAGCTCATAAATAAATTCATCCCTGCAAAAGAATGGAACTTTTAGGCCTGCCCATTTAGCAGTACCTGCCTTTTTACGGTAAGTTTACCAGGGTATTATTTGTTGCACCTCAAAATATTAATTTGGCACTGCGACTGTCCTGCACGAGCAAAGAATATTTGTAGTTTTACAAAAATGGAATTATGAAATTTCTTTCCCTCGAACCCTTTGTACCATCCGGCAGCGATTTTGAAGGAGCTAAACAATTATTCATGGAACTGGGTTTTACCATTAACTGGGATTCGGGCGATTATATTGGATTTCAAAGAGACGAATGCAGGTTCATTTTGCAGAAATTCAATAACAAAGAATTTGCGGAGAATTTCATGATCAGTGTGAAAGTAAGCAGCGTTGATAATTTCCGGAAAGAGGTTATTGATAAGAGATTACCGGAAAGGTTTGGGATCCGCCTGGGGGGCACGACTGATGAACCGTATGGGCGGGAAGTCAACCTGATTGATATGGCAGGGGTATGCTGGCATTTTGTGGAACAATCCGGTAGTGAAGAGGATTAAAAAATCAAATTATCTCCATCAGCCGCCTGATGGAAAAGGGAAAAATTCAGTTATGCAATACATGATCATTGAAAGATTTCATCCCGGTAAAGTAAAAATAATGTATCTGCGTTTTGAAGAAAAAGGGAGAATGTTGCCGGAGGGAGTTCATTATATCAACAGTTGGATCAATGAACCGGTAACGATTTGTTACCAGATAATGGAAACGGAATCTCCTGAAAAATTACAGGAATGGATAGATTTGTGGAAAGACCTGGCGGATTTTGAAGTAGTTCCCGTGATCAGTTCTGCAGCGGCAAAGAAAAAAATTTTTGCCAATGAATGAGTTTTTTCCCGTTAAAGGGCATCTCAATCACAATTTCTCCTGAGCCGGTATTTTTTTATATTACATAAATCATCCGCGCACACTGGCGGTCTGTCGGGGTGTTGACACCTGGAAATCTGTCCGGAATGCAGGCAGTTTTTTTACAGAAACTTTGCATACCCCGGGATCAATAAACAGGTCAACTGTAAGCCCTTCATCCGTACATTTCAGGACTCGTATATCAACCAGGGTTGATGATGATACGAGTGCAACCGCATTAGTCCCGAAAGCCAGTACCGCCGATGATCCCTCGCCGGTGCAAATTCTCATGCCTTCTTTTATTTCCATGCCCTTTTCACATTTTTTCCATTTACCCGGTTCATATTCAATATCCACTTCTCCGGTAACTTCCTGTATAATATTTTTACAGGGATCACCGCTTATTTTGCCATTGGTATCGCATGATATTTTTGGTTCCGGAAATTTTAACGGGGTTGTACTTCCTTCCAGGAAAGTACGTACTTCACTAATGTATTCATTGATTCCATCAATCAGCTTTACATTCCAGCAATATTTTTTCCCCCTTTCAATGCTTTTGGATGCCACGAGGTAATGCTGCGTGAGAAAATCAATTCCCTCTTTTTGAAAACTGGGATGATTCTGTGCGGCTTCTTCGGGAGTCTGGCCATGCTGTATTTCAAAAACGGATAAAATATATTTGTTGTTCTTGCCCGGTGAGGTTGATTTCCAGGAGAAGCGGAGATTTTTATCGAAAACTCTGCTGTTGTTTGCAGGTGTTAATAAGGTTATATGTTCCCCCGGAGTTTCCGCCTTTTTCCCGGATCCTTTTATATTGATGTTCTTCACATAATACTTCTCCGTATGTGTTTGCCAGTTTTCCAAACTGAAATTATCAGGAACATCTGCCAGGTCATTAATGGTCAGTTCAAGCTTGCCGTTTACAAACACCATCATCTGGTGAGCATCATATTTAACCGTTATCTTTTGCCAGTGATAAGGAGCCGGGGTTGTTGAAAGA
>CAZQGZ010000150.1:0-6205 GCA_964592935.1 uncultured Chitinophaga sp.
GTATAAAAAAGTAAACCCGATTACCACGAGGGAATAGATCAGCATATACCAGATATTGCTGTGATCATTCAATGCTTTTAAAAAAGAGCCCCCTCCGCCGGGATTAAAATTGGCAAAGATGGTTGGTATGAATATAATTGCCTGAGCAAAGATGATTGGCATCACACCGGCGCTGTTCACTTTTAATGGCAGAAACTGGCGGGCGCCCCCAAACTGCCGGTTACCCACGATCTGCTTTGCATAATTCACCGGCACTTTTCGCACACCCTGTATCAGCAGGATACATCCCATGATGATAGCAATAAGAATGGCTATTTCCACAATGAAAACAAGTATATCGCCGCTGCGTAATGATTTTGCACTCAACTCCTGTAAAAAATTCTGCGGTAACCGGGCCACGATTCCGATCATGATGATAAGCGATGTGCCATTCCCCAAACCTTTATCCGTGATCTTTTCGCCCATCCACATCACAAATAAAGTTCCCGCTGTTAAAATGAAAACTGAGGTAAGCCAGAAATTGGATGGTGAATAGCCGGCCATCATACCACCGGTCTGTGCCGTCATTCCTCTCAGATAAGTTACATAAGCTGATGCCTGTAATATGGTAACACCCACGGTAAGATAACGGGTGTACTGGGTGATTTTTTTACGGCCGCTATCCCCTTCTTTCTGCATTTTCTGAAAACGGGGCACCAGCACAGTCATCAATTGCATAAAGATCGAAGCCGAGATATAGGGCATAATGCCCAAAGCGAAAATAGATGCCTGGCTGAAAGCGCCGCCGGAAAAAGCATCGATCAGGCTAAGCATCCCGGTACTGGATGAACCTTTATTCTCCATTTCGGCGGGATTGATCCCCGGTAATGCGATGTGCGCACCTACCCGGTAAATGGCGATCATCATCAGCGTGAAAAGGATCTTATTCCTTAACTCCTCGATGCTCCAGATATTGATCAGCGTCTTTATGAATTTAAATTTCTTCACGGAAAAAAAATATTTTAATGGACTTAATACATCCGCCCCGGCGGATAAATAAAAGACGCATCTTCAATGCGTCGCCACAATTTAGCGAAATTTAACGTACGATCTCTACTGAACCCCCGGCCGCTTCGATAGCGGTTTTCGCTTTCTCACTCACAGCATTCACTTTAAATGTGAATTTGTTTTTCAGTTCGCCGTTACCCAAAATTTTCACTTTATCCGTACGGCCTATCAGGTTATTCTTATAAAGAGTATCCCCTGAAAATTCTTTGATATCGTATTTCTCAGCCAATTGCTCCAGTTGACCCAGGTTAAATACTTTGTATTCCACCCGGTGAATATTGTTGAACCCGCGTTTGGGCAAACGACGCTGAATGGGCATCTGTCCTCCCTCATGCGCCATTTTACTTTTATAACCGGCGCGGCTCTGCCCGCCCTTGGTACCTTTCGTGGAAGTACCGCCATGTCCCGAACCATCTCCCCGCCCAATTCTTTTTACTTTGTGCGTAGATCCCTGGGCCGGTCTTAATTCATGTAGTTTCATTTTTTTTTGATTTTATACTTGACGGGGAATCACCCCTCGCTTAAAAAAATATCAATTATCAAATCCCAGCATGCAGTCCCATTTGTAATCTGGGATTTGCTTTTTGGTATTTCGTTTATATCTCCTCCACTTTTACGAGGTGTGTCACCTTACGGATCATACCCAGTATCTGAGGAGTTGCTTCCACTTCTTTCGTGGAATTTGTTTTATTAAGTCCTAATGCCTGCACGGTCAGTTTCTGTCTTTCGGGTCTGTCAATCGGACTTTTGACCAATGTTATCTTTAGCTTTTTCATTCTTCAGAATGTTTAAAATTTTTAGGATGATGCGTAAAGTTTCGTCTTATTGGCAACGGTAAACTTTACCCATCAGGGTTTAACCTGTTTAACCGTTAAAAACTTTCTTTAATCCAAGTGAACGGGTCTTGGCAACCACAACAGGTTCCCGGAGCAGGGCCAATGCTTTGAATGTTGCTTTTACCACATTATGAGGATTGGCGGATCCCAGTGACTTGGCCAACACGTCGGTCACTCCCGCAGCTTCCAGCACAGCCCGCATGGAACCCCCGGCAATCACTCCCGTACCATGTGCAGCCGGTTTGATCAGCACTTTAGCAGCGCCTTCTTTGGCCCACTGGTCATGGGGAATCGTTCCTTTCATAACCGGAACTTTAATGAGGTTCTTCTTCGCATCCTCAATGCCCTTTGTTATGGCTTCCTGCACCTCTTTGGCTTTACCCAAACCATGACCTACCACCCCGTTCTCATTGCCGACAACAACAAGTGCAGAAAAACTGAATGCACGGCCACCCTTGGTTGTTTTTACAACACGATTGATGGCAACCACTTTGTCTTTCAGTTCCAGGTCACCTGCTTTTACCCTGTTTACGTTATTTTTTGACATGTATGCTTGTAATTAAAAATTGAATGTTCTTTTTTAAAATTGAAGTCCGCCTTCTCTTGCCCCGTCTGCAACTGATTTCACACGACCATGATAAAGATAACCGCCGCGATCAAAAGTTACATCCTTAATGCCCAGTTCCGCTGCTTTTTTAGCAATGGCCTCTCCCACCATTTTACTTTTTAAAACCTTATTGGCTTTCTGAGCCTGAATATCTTTATCTCTTGAAGAAGCGGCAGCCAGCGTCTGTCCTTTTGTATCATCTATCAACTGTACATAGATCTCCATATTACTCCTGAACACTGATAACCTCGGCTTCTGTGCAGTGCCATCACCGATCTTCCGGCGGATACGGTAACGGATGTTCTTTCTTCTTTGTGATTTAACTTTCGGATTCATATCTTTTTATTTTGCAATCCTGATTCTGCCAGGACCATGTTTATTTTTTTGATTGCTGAATGGTTAAATTTTTTGTTTGTTATTTATCGATCAGCCATCAAACAATCAAACCATCAAAACCATATTTACTTACCGGCTGCTTTACCAGCTTTCTTGCGAACCACTTCGCCCACATAACGCACCCCTTTCCCTTTATAAGGTTCAGGCTTGCGCAGGCTTCTTAATTTGGCTGCCACCTGTCCGATCAGTTGTTTATCGATCCCTTCCAATGTGATGGTCGGGTTCTGCCCTTTTTCCTGTGCCGTTGCCACTTTGATCTCTTTGGGAACTTCAAAAATGATGTTATGAGAAAATCCCAATGAAAGATCAAGTACATTGCCCTGGTTGGCGGCTTTGAAACCCACACCGATCAATTCCAGTTTTTGCTGGTATCCGTCGGTAACACCTTTCACGAGGTTGGCTACCAAAGCACGGTAAAGACCATGTAAAGCACGATGTCTTATCTGGTCGGTAGGACGTGCAAAAGTTACCTGTCCGTCTTTTACCTCCACGGTAATGTCGCGATCAATGGCCTGCTTCAGTTCTCCTTTGGGTCCCTTTACAGTAACCACATTCTCCTTATTCACCGTGATCGTTACACCACCGGGAGCCACTACCGGTTGTTTTCCTATTCGAGACATTTTACAGTCAGTTTAAAAGTTAATTGTTTAAAGTTTAATGTCAATCCACAACGTTAAGCCAAGAGCTAACGGCTACCAGCTTTCTTAATACACATAACAAAGAACCTCACCACCCACATTCTTCGCTTTGGCTTCCTTATCTGTCATCACTCCTTTAGAAGTTGATACAATAGCCACACCAAGACCGTTTTTCACCCGGCGGAATTCAGAAGGTTTGGCATACTGGCGCAAACCCGGGCTGCTTATCCTTTCCATACTCTGAATGGCCGGTTGTTTGGTGGCCACATCGTACTTCAGTGCTATTTTGATAATTCCCTGCTTCTTATCGTCCTCAAATTTGTATTTCAGGATATAACCCTGGTTGTAGAGGATCTCTGTCATCCGTTTTTTTAAATTGGATGCGGGAATATCAACCACACGGTGACCAGCCATCTGAGCGTTACGTATCCTCGTCAGGAAATCTGCTATCGGATCTGTTACCATTTTATAAAAATTAAATCAGTTTTAAAATTTGTTTGTCAATGGTGAATTTTGACCATTCACTATTCACCATGATGCTTTTTTCAAACCCGGAATTTTTCCATCCAGGGCCATATCTCTCAATGCGATCCTGGAAATACCAAAATAGCGGACATACCCTCTCGGGCGGCCTGTAAGCTGGCAACGATTCTTCAACCGGACCCGTGAAGAATTCTTTGGAAGATCATCCAATGCTTTCCAGTCACCTGCTTTTTTCAACTCAGACCTTTTCACTGCATGCTGGGCCACCATTCTTTCTCTCTTCCTTTGCCTGGCCTTTACTGATGTTTTTGCCATAAATTTCTATTAAATTCCAAATCTCAAATACCAAATTCCAATCGTTGCTATCTGAGCTTTGTTTGATTTTTTAATTTATTTTTTCTTTTTTTGGTTCTTGAGATTTGGTTCTTGTTATTTTATTTTAATTACTCTTTGTTGCATTCTTGAAAGGCATACCCAGTTCTTTCAGTAATTCATAAGCCTCTTCATCTGTTTCTGCCGTTGTTACAAAAGTGATGTCAAGCCCGGTGATCTTGTTCACCTTATCAATATCAATCTCCGGGAATATGATCTGCTCGGTGACACCCAGCGTATAATTACCACGGCCATCAAATGCTTTTTCATTGACACCCCTGAAGTCACGTACCCGGGGCAAAGCCACCGCTATCAGCCGGTCCATGAATTCATACATTTTTTCACCCCGTAAGGTAACCCTGGCACCGATCGGCATATTTTTACGAAGTTTGAAATTGGATATATCTTTCTTGGATATCGTTGCCATCGCTTTCTGACCTGCAATAGTTGTCAGCTCATCCAATGCAACGTCAACAAGCTTTTTATCCGTTACTGCTCCATTGACTCCGCGGTTCAGGCAGATCTTCTCCAGTTTGGGAGCCTGCATCACCGAACCATAACTAAATTTTTTTACCAGGGCAGGTACAACTTCCTTTTTGTACTTTGCTGCCAGCCTGGGGATATATTTATTTGTACTCATTATTTACCTCCCTGAGTTTTTTTGGTTTTGAAAACTCTTTCTGTTTTACCGTCCTTTCTCACCCTCGTGATCCGGGCTCCTGCCTTTTGAGCCGCATCCCAGAGCATTACGTTGCTGATATGGATGGGTGCTTCTTTTTTAATAATGCCACCTTTAGTGTTCTGCGCAGATGGTTTACTGTGCTTCGTAATGATGTTCACACCTTCAATAAGCACTTTTCCCTCATCCACCAATACCTGCTTAACAACCCGTGGTTTTGACAGGTCCTTATCATCGCCGGTAATTACAACAACATTGTCTCCTTTCCGGATATTATACTTGGGTTTAAATCTTGCTTTCATTTTTTTAGCTTTTAGCTATCAGCGATCATTTAATCACTCTAGCATTGAATTTCGAATATTTTTTGACGCAGCTAACAGCTAACAGCTGATAACTAACGGCTTTTATTTACAATACTTCCGGGGCCAGTGATATAATTTTCATATACCCTTTATCACGAAGCTCTCTTGCAACCGGTCCGAAGATCCGGGTTCCTCTCGGCTCATCGGCCTGGCTCAATATCACCACTGCATTATCATCAAAACGGATATAAGAACCGTCTTTGCGGCGCAACTTATTGGTCGTTCTGACAATGACAGCCTTGGCAACCGTTCCTTTCTTGATCCCGCCCTGTGGCAATGCATCCTTTACAGTAACCACTATCTTATCGCCTATTCCGGCATAACGCTGACCGCTGTTGCCGAGAACGCGGATGCAAAGCACCTCTTTGGCGCCACTGTTATCGGCTACATTTAACCGGCTTTCCTGCTGAATCATATTTTTAAGCTTTGAGCTATTAGCTGCGAGCTGCGAGCTTTTAGCAATTAATAACTTTCTTTTCTATATCGATACGGCTCGTAGCTCATGGCTCGTAGCTCGTAGCTTTTTTTTATTTCACTTTCTCCACCACTTCCACGAGTCTCCACCGTTTGGTCTTACTGAGCGGACGGGTTTCCATGATTTTTACCAGGTCACCGATGCTGCACTCATTCTTGTCATCATGCGCATGGAGTTTGGACGTCTTCTTTACAAACTTTCCATAGATAGGGTGTTTTACTTTTCTTTCAATGGCAACGGTAATGGTCTTGGCCATTTTGTTGCTGGTTACCACACCTATCCTTGTTTTTCTTAAATTTCTTTCTTCCAT
>CAZQGZ010000150.1:6305-8221 GCA_964592935.1 uncultured Chitinophaga sp.
AATCCACGAATGGTCATAGGGTTTTCCAGCGGGGAGATCGTATGGGCAAACTGTAATTTTTTCATACGTTGCTTGTCTTCCTCCAGGCGCGCTTTCAGGTCCTGCTCATTCATTCCGTGAATGCTTTTTACAAAATCTGCTTTCTTTGACATTACTTTACGTTTTATTTTTTTTACGCAATTTCAAGGTCCCTGCGTTTGATAAACTTTGTTTTGATTGGCAGTTTACCGGCAGCGAGCGACAAAGAGGCACGGGCCACTTTTTCATCCACGCCATCCACTTCAAAAAGGATACGGCCTGGTCTTACAACGGCAGCCCAGAATTCCAGGTTACCTTTACCTTTACCCATTCTCACTTCCGCAGGCTTTTTGGTAATAGGCTTGTCCGGGAAAATGCGGCACCATACATTACCTTCTCTTTTCATTTCACGGGTCAATGCCTGGCGGGCCGCCTCGATCTGGCGGTCGGTGATCCAATGCTGGTCCAGTGCTTTTAATCCATAAGTACCAAAGGCAATACTCGTACCTCTTTTGGCATCGCCTTTCATGCGACCCTTCTGCATCTTCCTGTGTTTCGATCTTTTCGGTTGTAACATCTTTTTTAAGCTTTGAGCTATCAGCTGCGAGCTTCGGGCTCTCACCTATAGCAATTAAACTTTCTATTTCAATGATACGGCTCGTAGCTCCTAGCTCGTAGCTCGTAGCTTCTCTCTAACTTCTTCTTCCACCACCTGCGCCACCACTTCTGCCACCACCACCACTTCTTCCGCCACCACCTCTTCTTTCTCCACCGCCTCCTCCTCTTCTGTCATCACGGCGTTCACCCCGATGTTCTTCTCGTCTTTCCCTTCTGTCGCCGGCTTCAGTTTTTCCTCCGACGAAATTGGGATTCAGATCTCTTTTCGTCAATACCTCACCCTTGCATATCCAAACCTTGATCCCGATCTTACCATAAACAGTAAGCGCAAATACATTTGCATAGTCAATATCCATGCGAAACGTATGTAAAGGCACACGTCCCTGTTTGATCTCTTCGGTACGGGCAATCTCCGCGCCACCCAAACGACCGGCGACTTTTACTTTTATTCCTTCTGCACCCATACGCAGGGCTGAAGCAATCGACATTTTAATGGCCCTTTTATAATTAATACGGTTCTCAATCTGCCGGGCAATGGTATCCGCCACGATCATCGCATCCAGTTCGGGCCGGCGGATTTCCAGGATGTTGATCTGCACATCCTCTTTATTGGTGAGTTTTTTCAACTCTTCCTTAATACGATCCACTTCGCCACCCCCTTTACCGATGATGATCCCGGGTTTGGAAGTATGTATCGTAATGATCAGCTTACCCAGCGTTCTTTCAATAACAATTTTCGAGATACCCCCCTTATTGATCCGGGCATTCAGGTAAGTCCTGATCTTGTGATCCTCGATCAGTTTGCCGGCATAATCTTTTTTACTACCGTACCAGTTAGATTCCCATCCGCGGATGATCCCTAAACGGTTACCAATCGGATTTGCTTTTTGACCCATAATGTTTTTTTAAATTCCAAATTTTAAAACCTGATCCCTCGCTACGCTCGGGATGACAATTCGAATTATTATTTAGCGTCTTTTACTTCTTTAGCATCCACGATAACTGTCACGTGGTTGCTGCGCTTACGAACCCGGTAACCGCGGCCCTGCGGTGCGGGACGCATTCTTTTCAATGTCCTGGCACCATCCACAAAAATGGTTTTTATCACCAGTTGGCTCTCATCACCGCCTTCATTCTTCTGTTTCCAGTTGTTGATGGCGCTCATCACCAGCTTACGCAAGGGCACTGCCGGGTGTTTGGGATGATGTTCCAGTTCCGCCAATACCTTTTCTACTTTCTTACCCCGGATGAGGTCAGCCAGCAACCGCATTTTGCGGGGC
>CAZQGZ010000151.1:0-1410 GCA_964592935.1 uncultured Chitinophaga sp.
TTTACAGACCAGTGTTCGCTGTGGGGCCAGAAGATGGCGGGAGCGGTTGACATAAATCGGATGAATTAAGGTTTATAATAGTTTTCAAAAATAATCAATACCGGTCAAAATCAGGGGATCTTATTCACGGGACGACTCCATTGAAATGGTAATACCCGGAGTTTTATACCGGTAAGTACGCGGCGATCATGATATACTATATGACTAAAATCATGCAGTAAAATGGTGGCATTCGGTATATTCAGTAAAGAATTTTTTCCATCCTTACGGAATCTGCCATCCTGCCTTACTAAAGCTGCTGCTTTTGGTTTATGGGAAAGTTGTACTCCATAAAGAGCAATTGGCTGCTCCTTGTTTTACTGGGATTGCTGAGTTTTACCCCGGGAGACAGCAAGCCGGGAATACCTACGGCTTACCGGGTATTTTCTCAAATAGATGCTGCCGGTAAAATAAACCTCTTTACACTTAGCCTCGAAGGCCGGGTCAGTTATTTTCCACAGGTTGAAAAAAATGGCGCCTGGGGAAAGGAAAAGGTTATCGGTAAGAATACTCCGCCGCCTCATGAACCCGGCGTAGTGTTGCTTTGGCAACCCGAAGCATACCCTGGGGTTTTTGAGGAACTGACCATTGGTCTGAATACCCAGTCCAGGATGGTCGTCCTGGGATTAAGCGCCGAAGGCAATGTTTCATATAGCCTGCAGGACAGGTTTGAACCGGAAAACTGGAGCCGCTGGGATTTTATTCCCGCTATGCGCGGTATTTCTTTTAAGCATATTACTTCCATTCAAAATAAGGACGGGTCGCTGCAAATTTTCGGGCTGGATCAGCAAGGGAATGTCTATTATTCAAGGGAATCGGCCGATCCCCTCGATCCCAGGAAATTCACGGATTGGAAAAGCATGTACGCGCTGAACCTTGGCCAGGTCGTCTGCGAGAAAAGTTCATCCGGGCTGGTCGTCGTTTTCACCCTCAATACCATTTACGGATCGGTTTATCATAACTGGCAACTTCAACCCGGTTCTGAAAACTGGAATGGCTGGACCCCGCTGGAAGGCACGGAATTGAAAAGTATTAACGTAAACCGGAACCCCGACGGACGACTTACCCTGCTGGCTATCGGAGGCGACGAGCGGCTGTATGAACGCCACCAGTTAACCCCGGAGGGCGCCTGGAGTGAATGGACCACGCTTGACGGAAGTTCCATTAAACAAATTGTTACCGAGAAAAGCAAGGCCGGCCGGATCACCGTGTTTGCGCTTCATACAAATGGCACGGTAGCCGTGAACTGGCAATTGAACCCGGGGGGCGATGCCTGGAGCGGATGGTACCCTTTTGGCGGAAACGGCTTCCGGTCCATTATCAATGGCCGGAATGAGGACGGCAGGATGCTGCTGTTCGCGGTGGATGGCA
>CAZQGZ010000151.1:1510-8180 GCA_964592935.1 uncultured Chitinophaga sp.
ATTATCAATGGCCGGAATGAGGACGGCAGGATGCTGCTGTTCGCGGTGGATGGCAATTTTGAAGTTCAGTGTACTGAACAGTCTTTCCCGGATGGTTCCTGGGGAGGATGGAAATACCTGACAAAATGAACTTCGATTCATAATGTATCCATGAAAAGGAATTTTACTAAATTATTCATGTCCCTCGCGGTTATTCTTTTTACCTCAACTACTGTTTACGGACAGCCGCAGAATTCTTTTACGAAACAACTCTTACCGGTTAAAAAACCAAACGGCAAAGTATCGCTATTGAAACTTCAGGTCAATAGCCAGGCGGTTTATGTCAAAGATTTGAATGAAGCCGGGCGGTTTGAAAGATTTTTTACAAACACCGGGTTAAGGCCGATCGAACAAAGGGCAAATGAAGAATTTGCTAAATATCTTTTGCGGGAAGAGGTTAAAAAAAATGAAATCGCGTTCAGCCAGTTTACAACGGCCGTGCAAAACAATGCGACAACCTATATTTTCGGCGTTACGGTAAATGGCCGAATTTATTATACGGTAATGACGGAGGATGACCGGTTTTCTTACTGGAAAGAATTGAACACCAGCGGGATTTTTTTCCGGCAAATAACGGCATTGGAAAATACCGGCGGAACGCTCCAGCTTTTTGGTTTAGCCGAAGATGGTGCCGTGTATTTTACAAAACAATCAAAACCCCGTGATTCAGCCATAAAAAACTGGAGTGGCTGGAACACGCTTTATGGACATAACCTGAAACAGGTCATTTGTGAAAAAAGCCATTCCGGCGCCGCAATTGTTTTTGCATTAAGTAATGATGGCTCCGTTTATTATATCCGGCAGGCCGAGCCCCTGTCATTTTCCTGGAAGAATTGGGAATCACTGGGAGGGACTTCACTCCAAAAAATCGATTTAGAAAAAAACGCCGACGGGCGCCTGGCATTATTTGCCATAAGTAGTGATAAAAGCATCTATGAAATTGAACAAACGAACCCGGAAGGAGGATGGAAGCCCTGGACAACTATTCCCGGCAAAAACGTTTCGGATATGACCAGCGAGTTGGGTAATGACGGTAAAATTTCTGTTTTTGCCCAGCACCCTGACGGCTCGGTTGACGTAAGCCGGCAACTGGATCCGGGCGGGGCAACCTGGAGTAATTGGGTTGATTTATGCCCCCCGAAAGAACACCGGAAATCACCTGCTTCCGCATTGGCAAGCAGCGTGGAGGCAGACGGGAAAATGTACATATATCAATCCTATGACTGGGAATTGTTTTATGCAACGCCCTGGCTGCCCGGCAGTTCATCGAATGGCTGTAAGGTTTTAAAAATTCACTAAATGATTTGTTTAAGTAAATCCCTTTCACATGATACACATAATTAAATACAAATTTTCCCTGCTGTTATTGGCGTTATCTGCGCAAATGACAATTTGTAATGCCCAACTGGGGGAGCCGATTAAATCCATTCATGTTCAAAGTGGGAACCTATTCGAATTTGTATTTACCATCGGCGCGGATGGTATTGTTCATTACGTACAGAAAAGAACATCTGCATCCGTATGGGTAAAAAAGGGCAGTATCCGCAGCCCGCGCGAGCAGCTTATTTTTACACAACTCGCTTCAGGCACCACCGCGGAGGGGTACTATTTCCTGTTCGGGCTTACTACGGCAGGTAAGCTTTACAAATCATATTATGACCTCGATAGCTGGTCTAACTGGGTATGGTTTGAAACCCCCGTGACGTTTACCCGGATAACTACCGCCCGGAATATGAACGAGGGGCTGACGGTAATCGGCCTGAACGCGCAGGGAAACGTTTATTATACTATTTCTGATTTTTATTATAAATCTTCTGAGGACGGCCCGCGTAAATTAAAAAGCAACGTCAATTGGTCCGCGTGGAAAAACCTGAATGCCTTAAACCTCGACCAGGTCACCAGTATTTCCTATGGCATTTCCAACCGGGCGCAACTGTTGCTTTTTGCCAGGAATAAAATTGAAGGCTCGGTTTATTATATGGGCAAATCGGGCTTCACCTGGGGCAGCTGGCTTCCTTTGGGCGGCACTGCCCTGAAATATATTGAGTCATATAAAAACCAAAATGACCGGGTTACCTTACTGGGTGTAGGCGGAGATGGACGATTATATGAAAGACACCAGGTAAGTGCCGGCGGTCCCTGGTCAGACTGGACTACGCTGGGGGGAGAAAATATTACACAGATAACCTGTCAAACAAGCAAAGCAGACCGCCTGACCGTATTCGCCCTTCATGCCGATGGCACGGTAGACCATTGCTGGCAAATTGATCCGGCCGGTGACAGCTGGAGTGGCTGGGTATCAATGGACGCATCACAAATTCAATCAATCGCAAGCGGGAAAAGCCAGGATGGACTTATGTTCCTGATGGCCATAGGCGGCGACGGAAAAGCCTATTTCCGCTGGCAGGCGGCGCCCGACGGGTACTGGGAGAACTGGGGCAACCTGAGTAATCTCCAACTCGCGGGTAATTAATTCGCCAGGAAAAATATTACCGAACCGATTCACCAGTAAAATAAATTTTATGAAAAAGTCAGCGCTCATCTTCCTCCTCGCTCTTTTCGCTTTTTCCACCGGTTATCATAACCGGCTGGGCGAACCGGTAAAGCAAATAGAAAGTATCAAAGACGGGGCAGGCCGCCTATACCTGTTTACACTGGGTACGGACGGGAGGATCTATTATGTGCGCCAGGCCGATAAGAACGGTCCCTGGAGCGCTACCAAATTGATCAACAATACCGAAGATGTGCGGGGCGATGACGGCAGACCGGCTCCATCCTATTTATTTAAGCAATTCGCGCTGGGATTAGCACATGACGGCGCGCTCGTTATCTATGCCATTGATCAAAAGGGTAATCTGAAAGTCTGCAATCAAAGCATCCGCAATGCTGATTCCTGGGGCTTCTGGACCGGCAATCCGCCCGGCTCCTTTTCCAGCCAGGTGCTGGCGATAAAATCAGATAAACAATACCAGCAGGTTTTCGCATTCAGCGTGAATGGTACAGTTGGTTATAATCATATGATGGTTACCAACAGCGGAGCGCCTGAAGAAAAACGACAATGGGACAATTGGGTGAATTTATACGGCCTGAATCTCCGTCAGCTGGAATGCGCTGAAGCCTTTTTCAAAAAACCCGGGAATACCTGGTATTCCTTCCAACCCGTTCTTTTCGCGCTTAGTAATGATGGTTCAGTTTATAAAATAGAGCAGGGAAATTCATTCCGGAACTGGAATAACTGGAGCTCCCTCGGAGGAAGGGATCTGAAAAAAATAACGGTAGCCAGGAATGGGGATGGAAGACTTGTTTTATTTGCCATCGGCGGAGATAACGATGCTTATGAACGACACCAGCTTTCGGCCATGGCCAACAGTGAATGGAGCGAATGGACCACCCTGAACGGCAGCGGGAATTTCAAGGATATTTCCGGCACCACCAGTTCGGCCGGAAGGGTAACACTCTATGGTTTGCATGTCGACGGTTCCGTAGAGCATATCTGGCAAACCGATCCCGGCGGCACTACCTGGAGCGCATGGAGCCCCCTGTATGGCGGCCAGCTTCAGTCCATCAAAGCGGAGCGTAACGAGGACGGAAGAATGGTCGTTTTTGCCATCGGCGGCGACGGGCAGGTTTACTTCCGCTGGCAGGCGGTCCCGGACGGGTATTGGGAGGAGTGGGGGAACCTGAGTACGATGTTTCCATGAAAAAATTCAGATCAATATATATAGAGAAAGAATTAAACATGCGATGACGAAGTTCCTTTTCAAAATCCGGGTAATTTCTTTTGTAATATTTTTTTGAAGCTGCTTTCGTGCATGTCATTCAAACCGACTGATCCGGGACAATTTATAACCCATTCGTAACCGGGTTGCGATCGTATATTTGAAAGAGGTACGGGGATGGGAAGGTCCGCCGAATGTATTGCAGTTTACGCTGATCGGATGTAACCTCCGCAATAAATAATACCGACATGACGCATTACCGGTTCCGATACCTGCTGTTGCTGCTGCTTATATCCCCCAGGCTCCGCGCCCAGGAAATCCTCCATGTATCATCGGCTGTCCCGGCTTTCATCGGCTATACGGAAAAAGCGGTGGATGAAAATGGTCGTTCACTTTCCGGTATACCTACACGTATCAACAGCCTGTCAGATTACAGGAAGTACTTCGGCAAAGCGGACAGCCCTTATTTTAAAAAGGTTTTCCTGGACGGGCAAAACAATATCCTCCGAACGGAATCTTCCCCTTATGTACTTTACCCTTCTCTCCGGCTGTATTTTGATAACGGGGGATACGCCTGCTATATCATCAGTACCGGCACTTATTCTTCCCCGGTTAATAAAACGGATTTCCTGCGGGGGCTTGATTCTCTTAAACGGTATGACGAGCCGACTTTACTGGTCTTCCCCGATGCCGCCTGCCTGCCGGGAAATGATCTTTATGAATTACAAAAAGCCGCCCTGCGGCAAGCGGGAACCCTGGGCGACAGGTTCTGTATTCTCGATCTGAAAAAAGCCGACTCAAAATCAACGCTCGCTTCCGCTATCCTGGCGTTCCGGGAAAATACCGGCGATGAATTCCTGGATTTCGGCGCCGCTTATGCACCTTATATTGAGCCGGGGCCCGTATCCGCCATTTTTTACAGCGAATGGAAAGATGTTTTATACAAAAACGATACCCCGGTTCGCCTGAAAGACCTGGCAACGGATCCGCTTGCCAGGCAAAAAATTGATGAACTGGAAACCGCGATGGTGAACGCTGATCCCGCAGCAAAAAACCTGGAATACGATCTTAACAACCTTTTCCCGGTGATGGGAAAGATCACCCGGACATTAAATGAGATCAAAAAATTTATTCCGGCTTCCGGTGCTGTGGCGGGTATTATCTGCAGGAATGATTACGAGCGCGGCAACTGGATCAGCCCGGCAGGCGCCGGTAACAAAATTCATTCGGTCAGGCAACTGGCTTATTTGCCGACTAAAGATGATGAGCGTTTGATGACCGGGGATATTGCCGGCAAATACATCAACCCCGTCAAACCTATACCCGGCTCCGGTTTTATGCTCTGGGGCGCCCGGACACTGGCGGCCGGTAATGAATGGAGATATATTGCGGTCAGACGTTTTACCAGTTACGTGGATGACTGCATCCGCAATTCGCTGAACAGAACCGCCCTTAGGGAAAATAATGCCACAACATGGGCCGGCGTCCGTTCGGGTATTACCAATTTCCTGCAGTTGCAATGGCGATCGGGCTCGCTGAAAGGGAATAAACCGGAACAGGCTTACTTTGTAAAAGCGGGATTAGGCGAAACGATGACCCCGCAGGATGTAACGGACGGGAAATTAATTATTGAAATAGGGATCGCGGTTCAGCGGCCGGCCGAATTCATCATACGCCGTTATGTACTATCTATTCCGAATAACCAGTAAACAGGAACATGATCCAATTCCCGTTAAAAAAAATCATACCCTTAAAAAAGGATCAATCTGAAAATGATTCCCATACCCCCCTCCCCTTCACCTGGCTGATCGGCAGCATTCTTTTCTTTTTCATCGCTACCGTCGTGGCCCCTTATTTCTGGTCACATCTCGGCAGGGTTGACAGCAATTCACGGCATTCTTCCCTGAATATTATATGGGGCATCTCGGGAATTCTCGTCTATATTCTTGAGCCGCTGATCTGGCACAATAATATTTACGGGAAACCGAAAGAACCCGGACCGGATATTGAAGCGGGACCTCAAATGAATCAACAAAGCTGGTTTTCCTTGATCTCCGAACTGGTCATATCTCTTGTACTGGGACTGCTGATCATCCTGCCCTATGTGGGCCTGTTGATCTTCAAACCTGTTCTCCGTGCCATGATTCTGTTTGTCAGCCTTGGATTTTTACAGGCCGGCAATGGCAACCTGGGCGAATATCCTTTATTCGTCATCCCGGTGACAGCGGATATTTTCCTGTATTACCTGGATATGATCGCGCCGAACTGGAAATACAATCCGGTAAGGGCCCTGGCCGGTGCCATAAAAATCAGGAACAGGAGCGCGGCGCGGTTTACGGGAAGCGTCTTTTTGATTATTCATACCGCGCTTATTTATTCGTTGCTGCTGACGGTTATTTATTACGATTTTAACCAGCACCCCGAAAAACTGCGATTGAAGACCCTGGCGGGATGGTGGCTCCTGCTCACGATTTACACGCGCCTTTCTTTTATTACTGATGATTTCGATCCGGTGGCGGTTGTAAAAAACATGCCGGTACAAACACGGGTGATCCTGGTCCTGGGTTTCGCCATTTCCTTTATCAGTTTTATCTGGCCTTTTTATTTCGCGGGCTGAATCTTTTCATCGCATAAGCGTCGCCCCTCTGGAATTAGCTATTGTCGCCTATCCTTTGACCTTTTACTATTACACCGCTTCCGGATCCCGACCAGGAAAAACGGTATCCGTGCCTGCTAAGGATAAACCAGTAAAAATCGATACGCCTCATTCTCTAAACCCGGTCAAAATAAAAAAACTATGATCGCAGCAGCATGGCTGCCGATAGTATGGGTCACTTCCTTCACGCGGAGACACGCTTTTTTTACCACCATCCTTATCCCGGGCCGGCTTTTCAGCCGGCCTTTTCATAATC
>CAZQGZ010000152.1:0-8179 GCA_964592935.1 uncultured Chitinophaga sp.
CCGGCCCTACCAGTTTTACATCCGTCAGGTTATGACAGGAACGGCATTTCAATTCGTAAATGGCCCTGCCACCACTGACCATTGCAGTGTCTAAAGGGTTTGTTAATTTGATTTCACCTTCTTTGATTTCTTTACCGTGTGTTTCCGGTTTGTCTTTGGTAAGCTCCTCCATATCAATCCGCTTGTTATCTTTTTTTACACCTTCTTTACAAGCCAGAACAAATAAGCTGCCGGTTATGGCAACCGCAACAAGTACATTCGAGATTTTCATTGTTAAATTGTTTTTTTTATTTAGAAATACAATCAATCCGCCCAAAGATATGAATTGGAAACTTCCGGAAAAGAGATACGGCTGTCTTTTATGGCCCAAAAGTATTTTTGTTGCTATTCACGGGTCATGACCATCCTCAAAGGCCGGGCTGATATTAATCAGTTTTAATATTCAGGCAGAATAGTTTGTTTGCAGATGTTTTTTTCTAAATCTTTTGGCTATGCCCTGAGAGGTGTGCTTTATGTAACGCTGGTCAGCGATGAGAACCGGAGGGTACAGGTGGATGAAATAGCGCATAAACTGGCTGTTCCCAAACACTTCCTTGCTAAGATCATGAACAGGGTGGTGAAGGAAGGCATACTCGATTCTACCAAAGGGCCCTATGGTGGATTTTCTGTTAATAATGAAACACTGAAAGCTCCGCTCATCCGGTTTTTGAAAATCACGGACGGGATGGAACAATTTAATACCTGTGTCCTGAAACTGCGGAAATGTAATAAAGACAATCCCTGTCCCCTGCATTTCCTGATGGAGAAGAACAGGAATGATCTGCTGAATAATTTTTCACAGACGACTGTAGCTGATCTGCTGAGCCAGGAAAATAATATCGGGATACCAAGTATTGC
Organism: uncultured Chitinophaga sp.; assembly: GCA_964592935.1. Classification (GTDB taxonomy): domain Bacteria; phylum Bacteroidota; class Bacteroidia; order Chitinophagales; family Chitinophagaceae; genus JJ008. Next base: position 898 of record CAZQGZ010000152.1, read on the forward strand.
TACAACATAATATATATAGGAAAAAGGGTGGGAAGATAAAATTCCTTCCCGGGGCATATTGTTTAAAAATTTTTCCGTTGCAAAAACGGGTCAACAATTTGAGAAGCAGCAATTATGTTTTTGAAATCATACCGGATCAGCAGAGCATCGTTTGTGACAGATATTGTTACACATGATTACCGTACAGCAGAAGTATTCCGTAAATACGGGATAGAGTACTGCTGTGGCGGCAAATGGCCACTGGAAATGGTATGCCGGGCAAAAAATATTGACCCCGTGGTTCTGATCAAAGAACTGGAGGATGCTACCCGTACGGTACAAGTGCCCAATTCACTTCCATTCAATGAATGGGATATCGATTTCCTGGCGGATTATATCGTACATGTGCATCATCATTACCTGAAAAACCAATTGCCGGATATCCGGTCCTTGTTGCTTGAATTTGTAAAGGAACACCGGGAGAAATATACCTGGCTGCCTGAACTGGAAAAAATATTTTTACAGTTATGCAACAGGATGCTTCCGCATTTGCAACAGGAAGAAGAAGCGATCTTTCCCTATATCCGGCAGATCACGCATGCTTTCGAAAGCAGGGAACCTTATGCCACTTTGCTGGTGAAAACCATGCGTAAACCCATTGAAAAATTAATGAACCAGGAACATGAAATGATCGCCGGCGCCATTCATAAAATGCGGGAACTTACAGGCAATTATTCACCGGCTCCCGGAGCCTGCACCAGCCATCAAGTGGTTTTTTCCCGCTTGAAAGAATTGGATAATGACCTTGTGCAGCATATGCACCTGGAAAATAATATTCTTTTTCCGAGGGTGATTGAAATGGAAAAGATCCTGCTCGCAAAAACCAGTTAAATGATTTCATCTTATTATATTTCTCCGGCTGCTGTTGTTTAATTAATTTGGGGTTTTTTATGACCTTGATATGATTGATGCAACACATATTATTTTCTTATTTGAACATGCCACGGAAGGAATTATTCTCACCAACAGGTCCGGCACCATTATACTGGCTAACCCGGCAACCGAAAAAATGTTTGGTTATGGCAAAGATGAATTACCGGGCAACCCCATAGAACTGCTGATCCCTGAAAATTTCAGGCACCATCATCACCAGTTGCGGGATGGATTTTATCATCAGCCTTCCAACCGGGTCATGGGGCATAACCGTGATCTTTATGGAAGGAAAAAAGACGGAACCAGTATGCCCGTGGAAGTCAGCCTCAGCCACTACCAGCGCGACGGGGAATTATTCGTGGTCGCCTTTATTGTTGATATTACCCGGCGAAAAGAGATAGAAAGCGATATGCTGAAACAGAAAACAGAACTGGAAAAGATCACCGATAAGATCCGGCAACTGAATGCCAGCCTGGAAGTGAAAGTGGAAGAACGGACACTGATTTTGAAGGAAGCCCTGCAAAAACTGGAACAATCCCAGGAAGAACTGAGCGAGGCACTGGATAAGGAAAGACAACTGAATGAAATTAAAAGCCGCTTTGTTTCCATGGCATCGCATGAATTCAGGACACCGCTGAGCACCGTGCTTTCTTCGGCATCTTTGTTATCAAAATATTCGTCCGCCGAAGACCAGGTCAAAAGGGACAAGCATATCCAGCGGATCAAAAATTCGGTCAACCACCTGAATGATATCCTCGAGGATTTCCTCTCATTGGGCAAACTCAATGAAGGGAAAGTGGAAAGGAACCTGGATGAGATCAACCTGAAAGAGATCATTGCGGATACATTTGAGGAATTGAAAGGGATCATGAAAAAGGGTCAGCGTTTTGAGTTGGTCTGGAACGGGGAACCTGTTGCCTGTACGGATAAGAAACTGCTCAAGAATATCCTGATCAACCTGATCACGAATGCCATTAAGTTTTCAGAGGAGGAAAAAATGATCACTGTAAAGGGAAATACCAAGAGTGATTATGCCCGCATTTCAGTCACGGATCAGGGTATTGGTATTTCAGAAGATGACCAGGCGCATCTTTTTTCGAGCTTTTTCCGCGGAGCGAATGCCACCAACATACAGGGAACCGGCATGGGTCTTCATATTGTAAAAAGATATATTGACATCCTGGGTGGGCAAATTCAGATACAAAGTCAGTTAAATAAAGGGACAACCGTTACCTTTGTCATTCCTGTAAATCTACCAAAAGAATGAAATCAGTTTTAGTTATAGATGACAACCCGGATATCAGGGACAATACCGCGGAGATATTGGAACTGGCCGGTTATAAAACATTTACTGCAGAAAACGGGAAAAGAGGTGTGGAACTGGCACAAAAAGAAAGGCCCGATGTGATCGTTTGCGATATCATGATGCCGGAGCTGGACGGGTACGGCGTGCTGCACCTCTTGCGGAAAAATGAAGACACGCAACGCATCCCTTTTTTATTCCTGACTGCCAAAACCGAGCGAAGTGATTTCCGGAAAGGAATGGAAATGGGCGCCGATGATTATATCACCAAACCCTTCGAGGATATTGAACTGCTCAATGCCATTGAGGTCAGGCTGAAAAAAGCCGCTATCCTCGAAAATAAATATGCTCCTTCACACAACGGGATCAACCAGTTCATCAAAGATGTAAAATCTTCCGGGCTGATGACCCATTTGTCAGACCAGTATGAAGTGGAGAATTTCAGCAAAAAACAAACCCTGTACCAGGAGAGCAAAAGGCCCCGGTTTTTATATTACCTGGTCAAGGGGAAAGTAAAAGGTTTCAGGACCCACGAAGATGGTAAGGAATATATCACCGACCTGTTCACCGATGGCGATTTTATCGGCTACCCGGCCCTGATCGAAGATAAGAACTACGAGGACTCTGCGGTGGTGCTGGAAGATGCCGAGATCATGCAGATACCCCGGGAAGAATTCCTGCAAATGATCTATGGCAATATGGATATCGCTGCCAAATTTATCCGCATCATTACACAGAATGTAAAAGAAAAGGAAGAGAGGTTACTGAACCTCGCTTACAGTTCGCTCCGCAAAAGAGTGGCGAAAGCGCTGGTGGATATACAGCAAAAATTCAATGCGGAAAATAAAAATAACCCCCTCGAAATTTCCCGCGAAGACTTTGCTCATTATGTAGGAACCGCTACCGAATCCCTGATCAGGACACTCAGTGATTTTAAATCGGAAAAACTGATCGAGATAAAGGACGGGAAAATTTCCATCATCAACCTGGAGAAATTAAAGAACCTGCTGTATTAATGAGCGGCATCGCGGTTCAGGTCAAAATCACCCGGTTTATCCTTGGTGTTTTTGACGGTCGAAATCTCGCGGCCGTGATCATTCTGTTGCTGTAAGGTCCAGTTATCCGTCATGGTGGTCTCAAGCCAGAGATTGCCGGATTTCCGGAAGACCTGCGCAGCAAGGCTGAACTGGTCTTTAAAGATTTTTTCCAGTTCCTTTACTTTCATTTCTTCGGCGATCTCGATATCGCCATCGGTTATGGACTGCTGGCCTTCCCCGATCTTTCGGTGTGAAGGGATGATCTGGTGTGCCATAAAATCAGAGCGGGAAAATGATTTCGTATTAAAAAACTCAATTTTCAAAAAAGGGAATGCTTCATTGAATTCTTTCTGAATTTCACCAATCAGGCGGTTAGGAGCAATGTGCAAATGCATAGTTTCTGGGTTAGTAAACATAAATGGTGATTATACCGGATAATTTTTCTGTTTGTCCTCTGGGTATCCTGATGGTCAGTTCCCCGTCTTTGTACCCGGCGCTCGCCTGCAACGCATCCGCGTCTTCCGGTAGGGAAAAAGTTCTTTTCCACCGGGTAAAATCATATTCACACCGGTCATGTTTGCAATGTTCGGATGTTCTTTCCCGGGCAGCTGCAATGGTGATGATATCTTTTTCAATCATGACCTGTACATCTTTTCGTTTAACCCCGGGAGAAGCAATGGTCAGGATATATTCATGATCGGTCTCATCCACATTGGCAGCAGGTATGAGCATCGCTTTCTTGCGGCGTACCATCATACGTTCTTCCCGGCTGCTCAAAAGCGTAGCAGTGAACGGGACTTTTTCTTTAACAGGGTTCAATGTCATCACGATCAGGTTGAATAACCAAACGAATCTAATCCTCTTCATTACCGGAAGAGATGATTAGGGTAATGTAACAGGGTGATTTTTATCAACCGGGATCAATTGTCCCGGAAATCATCCAGGTTCCTTCTTTCTTTTTTGGTGGGACGACCGATCTTGCTTTGCCGCTTGCCCGTATGAAAACTGGCAGCCTGGTATGCGAGGCGCTGCAATTCATCCTGCGGAGTGATATCTATATAATATTGTATCGCGATGGAATGAGCGGCTCTTTTTGACAGGAGACCGGTCACTTTTATCCGCCACCGGCGGGTGTCCGTTTTTACATCATACTCATCACCGATACTTACCTGTTTTGATGCTTTAACAGCAGATCCGGAAAATTTTACTTTCCCGGCATCACAGGCAGCAGCCGACAAACTTCTTGTTTTAAACAGCCGTATGGCCCAGAGGTATTTGTCGATGCGGAGTTTTTCACTGATCATTTTTAAGACTCTTTTTTAACACGCTTTTGATTCTTTCAGCAAAAGCTTTGTATGGCCAGGGTGAAAAGAAGAATTGTCTTTTATTAACTCCCACCCGCATACTGACCGGCAATATATCTTTTGCATAGGCAGTAAAAAAATAGATCTTGTGTTCCCCGGTCAGGTTCTCTTCACCGGATACGATCTCATTAAAAGTTCTGAATTTTTTGAGAAAAAAAAGCATCATGGATCGTTCTTTTTCAGAGAGGTTGCCCGTGATCTCAATTTCCTTCACGGAACCTGAATCTGTCAGTATGAAGATGGCCTCACCTTTGTAAATTTTTTCCGGATCATTGAAATGTTTTAGTATGGAAAACGTGTTCAATGTATTCAGTACCCCGAATTGGGAGCTGAAGTAGGAACTGGTGTCCAGCGTGAATTCGGGTTCTCTCCTGGAGATCAGGTAATCCTTCAGGTCTATATCATCAGTAACGTGCCGGAAACTGGTCCTGTCTTTTTTGAACGTTTCCGTAACGCTGAATTTATTGTATTCGGGGATCATGGAGGTGAACTTCTGTTGTTTGTAAATGGCATAGATCCCCCCGCGGTTGTTGAATGCAAAACCTTTCTGAAACCTGTCGTCCTTGAATAGTTCGCGGAAGGCAATAGTTTCCGTTGCATCATTACTGTTTTCAATAAAGTATTCCCAGGTTCCTGTTTTCTTTCCCTTTTTAAATTCCCCGGTCACCCGGTAATTGGCATAGCTTTCTCCGGGAGAAAGGTAAAGAGAGAAAGTACCCGTACTGTCTTTTGTAGTGGCTTCGCCCTGCGGATTGAAATAATCCAGCAAAACAAAATTCTTTCCATCATCGCAGAACCGTACTCTTGACATTAATGGACCTTTGGCATAATAATATTCCCAGGTGCCGACCCGGAAATTATTTGAATAGGAACCGCATGACGCCAGGGTTCCGTCTTTATAGAAGAAATAGAATTTACCTTCTTTATTTCCTGATGAAGAATAATTGCCGTCCATCTGCATGACATCAGAGAGGTAAAAATCCCGGACCTTCCCCGTATAGTACCAGGAGTCTCCGATGACGATCCTGCCGAACCGGTAATATTGAGCCAGCGGTTTTTCGCAGATCTGCCAGCCTGCATTGAAGTACAGGGTATCCGGGGACTGTGGGAATATTGGTTGCCTTCCGGATATCAGTAACGTAATAAAAAGGGTTGGCCTTATCAAGATCCCTTTTTTCATATCATGAATAAATGGCTATTCTGCAAAATATTTATGGAAATAGGGAATGGTCTCTATTCCCTTATAATAATTTTCAATATGATATTTTTCGTTCGGGCTGTGCAGGTTGTCGGTATCCAGCCCAAAACCCATGAATACGATCTTAACTCCTAATTCTTTTTCGAGGATGGAACAGATCGGTATACTTCCACCACCACGTACCGGAATTGGTTTTTTCTTGAAGGTTGTTTTCAATGCTTTGGCTGCAGCCAGGTACCCTTTGCTGTCGATCGGTGTCACGTAGGGTTCGCCGCCATGATGCAATTCTGCTTTTACCGTTACAGAAGGAGGAGCGATCGATTTAAAATAGTTCAGCAAAATTTCCGTGATCTTATGCGAAGATTGATTCGGAACCAAACGGGCCGAGATCTTTGCATATGCTTTGGAGGGTAAAACCGTTTTAGCCCCTTCACCGGTATAACCTCCCCAGATACCATTGACTTCAATTGTGGGTCGGACACCGGTTCTTTCATACGTGGTAAATCCTTTTTCACCCCAGAGTTCTTTTACACCCAGTTCATCCATGTACTCCTGTTCGTTATAAGGCGCTTTTCGCAATAATTTTCTTTCTTCTTTGGTGGGTACGGCCACATCATCATAAAATCCCGGGATGGTGATATGATTTTTTTTATCATGACAGGAAGCGATCATTTTAGCCAGAATGGTTATTGGATTGGCTACAGCGCCGCCATAGGTTCCGCTGTGCAGATCGCGGTTGGCGCCGGTTACTTCCAGTTGAATGTATGAAAGGCCGCGCATACCGATATCGAGGGAAGGATTTTCCATACTTAACAAGGAACTATCGCTGATCAGGATCACATCGGTTTTCAGCATGTCTTTATGTGTGGCCACAAATTTCCCGAGACTGGGTGAACCAACTTCCTCTTCGCCTTCGATAAGAAATTTAATATTGGTGGTCATGGTATTGGTCATCACCAGTGTTTCCAGGGCCTTCACATGCATGTAAAATTGTCCTTTATCATCTGCCGAACCACGTGCAAAAACTTTTCCATCCACGATAGTGGGTTCAAATGGCGGGTTGGTCCAGAGTTCCAGGGGCTCGGGTGGCTGAACATCATAGTGGCCGTAGACCAGCACGGTGGGTTTGGAAGGATCAATTATTTTTTCGCCGAATACTACGGGATGGCCATCGGTTGACATCACGTCTGCTTTATCACAACCTGCAGCCAGGAGGCTGTTCTTAACCGCTTCGGCACACCGGTGCATGTCATCCTTGTGTTCGCTTTTAGCGCTGATGGACGGAATGCGGAGCAGGTCGAGCATTTCATTTAAAAAACGTTCTTTATTTTTTTCCTGGTATTTTTTCCATGATTGTGACATAGTGATTGTTTATTGGTTGATAGATTTAATTGTTGATTGTTTGCTTGTTGTTCATAGCTCATAGCTCATAGCTCATAGCTCATAGCTCATAGCTCATAGCTCATAG
>CAZQGZ010000153.1:0-8177 GCA_964592935.1 uncultured Chitinophaga sp.
TTGCCCCGTCAGGCTGATTATGAAAAACTCCGTTTTCAAAATCAGCATCCCAGTACATCTGCGGTCCCTGGTGCTGCAGTGAATGATAGCCTCTTGCTGCCATCAATGGCAGTAACTCTAATACAAAAGGAGAGCCTGCTTTCACTACATCATATAGTATTACTACCGTGTTTTCGCCATGGATCATCCCGGTCCTTTTCTTCAATTGAATTCCTTCTGCTTCATATATCCATTCAGGAAAAAGATTTTTAGTAAAACGGCTGAGATAATGATGCCCGTTGGGATGTATGGTTTTGCCCGGGTAAAGATTTACTCCCAGTTCAATTCTTTTGCCCCGGGTTATGATGGTTTCCTCCAATTTTGATAACAACACCATTCTTTCTGCCGGAGGATTAATAGCCGCAACCAGTAATCCATGATAGCGACGGGTATGTGCGCCGGGAATAGAGGAGCTGCTCCACCCGCCCAGGCCGTTTGTCTCCAGCCATTCGTGTTGTGTGGCATCTGCAAAATTTTGCAGTACAGCCCTGCTTTTTGTCAGCATAACCTTTGTTATATTTTTTATTTCACGCAAAGGCGCAAAGTTTCGCAAAGAGGCAAAGACGGCTTTGCGACCTGCTTTCAATTCTTGGCGACTTTACGTGGAATCTATTTATGGCTTACATCGCCATCTCTTCTTCCTTTACTGGTTTCTTTTGCTTTTCAAAACAGCTGATCCGGTTGATCAATTCCGCAACCACTCCGGTCCATCCTGTTTGGTGCGATGCGCCTACACCTCTTGCCGTATCGCCATGAAAGTATTCATAGAACAGGACCAGGTCTTTGAAATTTTTGTCGTAGCTGTAAACAGCATGATCGGCATGACAGGGGCGATTCCCATTTTCATCTTGCCTGAAAACAGCAACCAGGCGATTGGCCAGATCATCCGACACTTCATGCAGGCAAACATGATTGCCGGAACCGGTTGGCAATTCGACCAGGCAATTTTCTCCGTGGTATTCTCCTAATGTTCTCAAAGCCAGCACCAGCAGGTAATTCATCGGCATCCATACGGGCCCGCGCCAGTTGCTGTTGCCGCCAAATAATGCAGACGTTCCTTCCGCCGGCTGATAATCGAGTCCGAAATTTTGCCCGTCAATACGTACATGGTATCCCTGTTCATGAATTTTTGAAATGGACCGGATGCCTCCCGGGGATAAAAATTCTTTTTCATCCAGTAATGCTTTCATCAGTTTTTCCAGCCTGGCTTTTGGTACCAGCGATAACAGGATATCATCATGTTCTTTTAAATCCTCAATCACTAAATATTGACCATTGTCGGCACGGTATTTTTGAAACCATTTCAGCCGACGATGAAACTCCGGAACTTTTTCCAGCAGATCTTTTTTCAACACTAATGTGGCAAACAAGGTGGAGAGGCCCACCAGCGAACGAACTTTCAAAGGAATAAATCTTCCGTCGGGCATGGACAGCACATCATAGAAAAATCCTTCCTCGTCATCCCAGCTCCCGGTCCAGTTTTCGCCGATGCGGTTTAATGATTCGGCGATATAAACAAAGTGTTCAAAGAATTTGGTAGTCACATCTTCGTAAGCGGGGTTATATTGCGCAATTTCCAATGCCATCTCCAGCATGTTGAGACAATACATCGCCATCCAACTCGTTCCATCAGCTTGTTCCAAAACACCGCCCCCCGGTACCATATTGCTTCTGTCAAACACACCAATATTATCCAGTCCCAGGAAACCGCCTTCAAAAACATTATTGCCCTTGCTGTCTTTCCGGTTCACCCACCAGGTAAAATTGATCAGCAGTTTTTGAAATACCCTTTCCAGGAATGCTAAATCACCCTTTCCGGTTTTTGCTTTATCATTTTTATAAACCTGCAAACAACTCCATGCGTGCACGGGAGGATTCACATCGCCGAAACTCCATTCATAGGCCGGCAACTGCCCGTTCGGGTGCATGTACCATTCACGCAGGAACAGGATCAACTGCTCTTTTGCAAACTGCGGGTCTATTATTGAAATGGGTACACAATGAAAAGCCAGGTCCCATGCCGCATACCAGGGATATTCCCATTTATCCGGCATCGAAATGATATCTTCATTATTTAATGTATGCCATTGATGGTTGCGTCCGTTTTTTCTTGCTGCCGGCGGAGCCGGTTGTCCCTTATCGCCATTCAGCCATTTGGGTATATCGATATTAAAATACTGTTTGCTCCACAATATTCCCGCAAATGCCTGTCGCTGGATATTTCGTAGGTCTTTGTCTTTTGTTTCAGTTATAAGATCATAAAACTCATCCGCTTCTTTTATCCGTTTATCAAGCAACCTGTCAAAATTTTCTGAAAAAGGATTTCCTGTAATTTCTTTTTTGCTCAAACGCAAATTGATCGTAGCAGATGATTGCGCAGCGATATGGAACTCATACAGCGGGGCAAACTTTGTTCCTTCGTTTTTCCCGTCCATAAATTCAAAATTATTATTGATGACTGCTGTATGAAAAGCATCTTTTACAAAAGGGTTTTTATTCGGAACGCCATAAAGCCGTTCTGTATTGGTTTCATTTTCTGTAAAGAGTGTACGAACCGGCCTGTCAAAATAAAAATGATATTCACCCGCTTCAAAATGGATCGCTTTTACTTCACCATAACCATTGGGCGCCTTTTTTAAATACATCAATGGCTTTTCTTCCATCAATCCAAAGCTCCAGAGATTGCGGAACCATAATGTTGGCAATGCAGCCATATAAGCTGTTTCGCCTGCGCGGTTGTGAATGGTGACACGGATCAGTAAATCTTCCGCGTCGTTCTTGGCATATTCTGTAATAACATCAAAGTATCTGTTGTTATTAAAAACTCCGGTGTCCAGTATTTCATATTCTTTTTCAAATTTATTCCGGCTACGGTTTGTATGCACCAGGTCGGCATATGGATACCCGGCCTGCGGGTATTTATACAAGTGCTTCATGTAGGAATGGGAAGGTGTATTATCGAGATAATAATACAACTCCTTCACATCTTCGCCATGGTTGCCTTCACTGCCTGTCAGTCCGAACATTCTTTCTTTCAGTATCGGGTCCTTGCCATTCCATAAAGTAATAGCAAAACAGATACGCTGCATGTCATCACTGATACCTGCAATACCATCTTCTCCCCAGCGATACACCCTGCTTCTTGCATGGTCATGCGGAAAATAATCCCAGGCTTCACCATGCTCACTATAGTCTTCCCGCACCGTTCCCCATTGTCTTTCGCTCAGGTAGGGTCCCCATTTTTTCCACCGGGGATCGGACAGTCTTTTTTGTTCGGCATTCATTAGTTGGAAATGTTACTTTTAATTCAGACTTTCATAAATGTGAAATGAAAAATAAGGAATGAGAAATAAGAAATTAGAAAGTATTATACTAAGGAATATTATTTTCTTATTCCTCATTTTTCATTTCTTATTTCTCATTCTCAGCCATTATCTTCAAAACCCGGATACAGCGTCATCCCGCCATCCACAAACAGGGTTGTTCCGTTTACATAATCGGCATCATCGCTGGCAAGCCACACGGCCGCCTTGCCGATATCTTCCACTTTTCCCACTCTTTTCTGCGGGATCAGTTTTAATAATTCCTGCAGGTGTGCCTGCGTATCCCAGGCATCATGATTGATGGGTGTTGCAATGGCACCGGGAGCAATACTGTTGATCCGGATCTTCTTTGGAGCAAATTCCTGTGCAATGGTTTTCATCATCAGCATCACACCCCCTTTGGATGCCGCGTAATTGGCATGCCCGGCCCAGGGAATCACTTCATGCACACTGCTCATACAGATGATCTTGCCCGCACTTTTGGATTTGCCGTTCACACCTCTTCTTAAAAATTCTTTGATGGCTTCCCTCGCACAAAGAAATTGCCCGGTTAAGTTTACACCCAGAACATAATTCCATTGTTCCAATGTCATTTCTGTAAAAGGGGCATCTTTCTGAAGCCCGGCATTGTTCACCAGGATGTCTACCGTGCCCAATTGAGCGATCACATCAGCAAACATCTGCTTCACTTCTTCTTCTTTGCTGACATCACATTGATACGCGATGGCCGAGCCGCCGTTGGCCGCAATTTCATCAACCACTTTTTGTGCCATCTCTTTCCCCTGGGGGACGGGATAATTAACCACAACCGTAGCACCGGCATTCGCCATTTCACGGGCACAGCCCGCACCGATCCCGCTGCTGGCGCCGGTAATAACAGAAACCTGTCCGCTTAATTTTTTTTCCATATTGTTTTTAATAAAGTGTAAAGGCAGGCCAACTGAGCCCGCTTCTTTTTTTGGTTTTGTTAATATTGTTTTTTATCATGGATATTTCAAAATCTGCCAGGATATTTTTATAGTGCTGGTATGCTTCTTTCGCACCGGGATACGGATTCGGGTATTGATGGGTGTTATCAACCCCGGTTTTTTCCCTCATATCATAAAAATGATCGGCAGCCTGTAAACGTCCCCAGGTCTCCATTGCTTCAATACAGTGATTGTTATATACCAGGTTTTCCAGGCTGTAAATTTTTTTTAACATGTTATGCTGCATCACATTTTCGCACCAGGCACAGTTCAGGCCCGCGCTGTCTTCCCGGGAAATCGTTTGTGTTACATGATAAATGTCGCAGGGATAATATTCATGCAGCACCCGGGAGGGAGTTGAAAACAGGAATTCCCTGCCGGATAGCACAGCCGCAGGCAAAGCATCGAGGAAATCAAAAATTCCGCTTTCTTCTTTTTGATGAATTCCGAAAGTTTCGTAATCCATACAGAGATTGATTACTTCTTCATTTCCGGCATCAGCATGAAGCCTGGCGGCAAACCGATCAGCTGTCAAAGGAATTTTTTCTTTGCGATATGAATCATATGATCGGAAAGCAATAGCATCCGAAAGGGGTCGGTTCCGTAACAATAACCCGAAGTCTCCGCTGCCGGGCGCCGCATAAATCTTATTGACAGTTCTTCCTTTCAAAATTCTTTCAGATCCTTCGCAAAGAAGTCCTTTGTAGCCAAGACCGGCAATCAGTTTTGCCAGGTCATTATGGTAGATAAGCTCTGTATTCCGGAAAATGACCAGCTCCTGTCCGAATAATTCTTTCACCAGCAAAGAATGTTTTTCCACCTGCCGCTGAAATTCTTTCCGTGAATAAAGAAAGCTCAGCGAATGATAATAGGTTTCCGCAAGAATTTCGACACAACCGGTTTCAACCAGTTCCCGGAATGATGCTATTACATCCGGCCGGTATTCCTGTAATAATTCCATCGTGGTTCCGCTGATGGAAAAACCGGCTTTGAATTTTCCTTTATTTTCCCGGATTGTGCGCAGGAGTATTTTATTAGCCGGCAGGTAACAGCTATCAGCAGCCAAATCCACCGCGGCCCGGTTGGCTTCCGCATCTTCATAACAATGGATCAGATCAATATCACCGGGCTGGTATTTTTTCAACCGGTATGACTGATGAACTTTGAAATATAAACAAACGGAAGTCATAATTTTTCGATTTTGTAGACCCGGGAAAGAAAGCGGCCGCTGTTTATACAGGGCCGTTATTCCCCCGGTACTTGTTAACCCCAAACCCTGGTTTTCATCAGGTATACAACTGCATCATGATTTTAATGCGCCCAAAACTAAAAAAGATTTTTGCCGGCTTCTGTCGTTTCGTTTACACAAAAAGGAAAATGCTGAAATTAATTCCACGCAACCGGGTTATTCAATTCAATGCTCTTGCGGTTGTAACAAAGAAGTCCGGAACTCCTCAGCTCATTCAGCAGCATGTTCACACTCTGCCGGGATGTGGAAATGAATCCGGCAATATCACTGTGCGTAAGATAATTATTGAGAATGATCTTGTCGCCCATGCGGTTGCCATCGGTGCGGGCCCAGTTCTTGATAAAGCGGATCAGGCGGTTTTTTGTATCATGGAAAACCAGGTCTGCATGCCGGTTCTCCAGTCTTTGCAGTTTGCTGTTTACCTTTTTGGCATAGCTGAGTGCCATCATGGGATTTTCTTCCAGTATCCTTTTAAAATCACTGATATGGAATGAACAAATGATGGTGTTGGCAGTCAGCGCCTCGGCCGATTCATACAGGTTGAGCTGGCCTTCAAGACCCAGGTCACCGAAAATATCCGGTTCGGTTAATATATCTTTTATCAGGTCATTATCCGGATCGCTGTTGTCCGTGATCTTGACTTTTCCTTTGACCAGGAAATGAACGCGGGTGTAACCACCTTCGCCATAACTGATCTGTTCACCCCGGTAAACGGTTCTTATTTTGGCAATGGCGACAGCTGCAGCCAGTTTTTGTTCTGACAGTAAGGCCAGCATCGGGTGATTTTTCAGGTAGAAGAATTTCATTTCGTCTGACATAGTTGTAGGTTTTAAAAGTTTATTAATTAGTTTTAGTTTAACCTGTTTGATAAAGCATTTTCAATTTTCCTGATCATTACATTTTTCGGAGTCAGTCCTGTTACATGATCGATCACCTTCCCGCTTTTAAAGAAAAGGATGGTAGGGAGTTCCATCACCCCATATTCTTCATCAAGCCCCTTTTCTTTTTCCACGTCTACTGTAAAAAAATTGACCTGGCCATTATAGGAAGTGGCCAGCTCTTCATAAATGGGAGAAATGATCTGGCAGGCACCACTCCATTCTAATTTAAATTGTACGAGTGAAAGGCCCAGGCTGTTAATAACATTTTTCCGGAATTCATTCTTTGAGATCATACGATTCATTTTTATTTTTTTTATTCCGGTCCTCTATAGCCAACTGCCATGCCAGATTTTTTTTTATTTTCTTTTTGGTCTTCTGAAACCCTTTGCTGCAAAGGATTTCAGGATTTTTTGCAACGGGAAAAACCGGTTTTTGTACGTTGAAAATTTCCCAACATATTGGGAACCTCCTGAAATATTGGGAAAGTTTTTTTGGGAAATAATTCAAACAGTTTGTTAAGAAAAATAAAAGATGTGCTGGTGTCAATTGGCTGACAGCAGCCGGTGTTACCGGAGTATATTTTTGTTATCGTAATTTTTTTTATTAACCAATTCGGTAAAAATGATGGTCATCAATTGGAACAGCGCCGGGATCTGGGTTTTGAAAATTATAGCGGCATTGATCATGCTGCAAACTCTCTTTTTCAAATTCACCGGTGCTGAGGAATCCGTTTATATTTTTTCCAGGCTGGGTATGGAACCCTGGGGAAGGATCGGTACCGGTGTGCTGGAATTGATCGCATCCGCACTTATACTTTATCCCCGTACAACATCTGTCGGCGCCATCCTGGGTGCAGGATTAATGAGCGGCGCCATATTCTTTCATTTAACCAAACTGGGAATATCTGTCCGGGGTGATGGAGGGCAACTTTTTGTGTATGCGCTCCTGGTATGGCTGGCCTGCTCCATTCTTTTATATATAAACAGGAAAGAAATCTTTGAATTTATCAATCATCAGCTGGTAAAAAGATGAAAAGAATATTTTTTATAGTGATACTTGCCGTTGCAATCGCCGGGTGCAGGAAGCAAAACGCAACACTCACCACACCGGGTATGGGTATGGTGGATTCTTCTGCCATGTTGAAATATGCCGGGTCCTTCATCAATGGGCCTTACGGGACTGTATCCGGGGATGCTAAAGTGTATCTGCAAAACGGGCTGTTTATTTTAAAGTTCCGGGGTGTAACTATCTCAAACGGACCTGACCTGCATGTTTACCTGTCAAAAGAATTGCAACCGGTAAATTTTATTGACCTTGGAAGATTGCAATCAACCGGCGGCAACCAGGTTTACCCTATAACCGGCAGCCCTGATTTCAACCAGTATAAATATGCGTTGGTTCATTGCCGGCGCTTCAATCACCTTTTTGGAAGTGCGTTGCTTCAATAACTCCTTAAAACAAATTTTATGATGCTCAAACAACCCATTCAGCAAGTTTTTATCCAGTTAAGTTATGCATTGGATCAGTTAACAGACAAACAGTATATGCAGCCCAGTACGATACTTTTCCAGGCTACCATTGGTCAGCATGTACGGCATATCATTGAATTGTTTCAATGCCTTGAAAATGGGTATGAAGCAGGCGTGGTAAACTATGAGAAAAGAAAACGGGATTACCGGATTGAGTCGGACAGGGAATTTGCGGCTTCCCTGCTTCG
>CAZQGZ010000154.1:0-8127 GCA_964592935.1 uncultured Chitinophaga sp.
TAATGAAGCAGGATAAAATATCCATGCGGTACCATAATGCATATTCAACGTAAGAAGAGCTTCTGGTATCCCGTTCAGTTCGGCGTCGGCATAATTGATCTGTACAGAACCGGAGAAAGCGCCCGTGTTATTTGAGAATTGATATACATGAGAAATATAGGGATTGATGGATGAATGAATAAGTGTTGTGGATTTGCTCAACGTGGTGTTCGTGATCACAAAATCAGAAGTTGGTATCAGCGTCAGGCTGTCTGCCCTGAATATAGTATTAGCCTGGATGGTCATATTGGTACCCGAAGCAACATTGAAGATCTGCGACCGGGCCGTTCCGGAAAATAAAAGAAAGGCCAGGATCAGCCGGATAATAAAGAAATTGCTTTTCATAAATTTTTCCGTTTGGTAATCAGAATACCGGAGGCTTATTGGCAGGGGATATTGAGGATTTCGGCAGCCACTGACCCTGGCCAGGGCCAATGTCTTATGGTCTCTAAAGTTAAATAAAAAAAGTGTTGTAAAAATTATTAGCTGGGGTTTCGTTTCAATAGCTCTTAGATTTCCCCGCACTTGCCTGCCGGAAGGCAGGGATCCCGAAGAATTATTCGCAGGAATCGCAGATAAATTCCACATAATCTGCAATATCTGCGTGTATTTGATCAGCGAAATCTGCGGGAAAATATTGCTATTAAATCCAGGAAAGGACACTACCTGAATTCAAATCTTCCCCTTTGCGTATCGATTTATTTACATTTGCGCCTGAACCGGGTCGCTGATTAATCGCTGTAACTTTCTTTGTCCGTTTCGAATGCCGGGTATTTTTCTTTATCACTCAATTGGAAAAAATGAAATCAAGATTATCGTTTAAACTTCCGGTACAGATCCATTATTTCATGGCAAATATGATACTATCTGCGGGAGTATTTTTTCTGTCCGGTAAAGTCCATGGACAAATTTGTACTGCCCCCTTATCCGGATCTTATACGATCAACCAGACACTTCCGACCGCGGGAAATAATTTCAACAGTTTCTCTGATTTTTCATTGGCCCTTACCACCTGCGGTGTTAGTGGTAATGTTACGACAACCGTTACCCCGGGCACGGGCCCCTATACAGAGCAGGTGATTTTCCAGGGTATTGCAGGCATCGGGGCCGCAGCTACCGTGACTATACAAGGAAGTGGTGAAACGATTACTTCCGACACCGCCATACTTCAGAATGGCTCAAACCCCAACCGGCATATTATCAGGCTCACCGATCTGCAGTATTTCACCATCAATAACCTGCATGTAGATATGTTTCCCGGGTCAACGGGTTTTATCGGTATTCATATTTTAAACACCGGCAATCATATTACGGTAAGCAATTGCAGGATCGATATGGGCGCCGGCACGTCCACCTTGCTCGGGGCAATGGCTGCAACGGGGAGCGCTTCAAGTCTTTTGACAGGAGGCACCTTTTCTTTTCTGACTTTTTCAAACAATATCACCATCGCCGGTGGATATGGCGCGGTTTGTTATGGATTATCCAATGCGACAAACACCAATAATATTATCAGCGGCAATAATATCAGCGGAACAACGACCAACGGAATTTATGTTCAGAATAACAATGGACTGATCATTTCCGGCAATACGGTCAACTTTAATACCAGCAACGGAATACAGGTGGCCGGGAGCGGAAATATCAATACGGTCGTTGAGAAAAATTTTATCAGTTGTACAAATCCTTCCGTATCGACCACCCTTCGTGGTATCTATGTTTTCGGAAGCACCCCGGGCACTCCGAATAAAGTTATCAATAACGTGATCCGGAACATGAATGCTCCCGCTGCCACTGTAATTGGCATCACCAACCGGACCACAGGAGCGGAATTTTATTTCAATACGATTGTATTGGATCAAACATCGGCAACCGGTAATTTGTCGCTGGGTTTTGAAGAAGACCTTTCCAATCTCGGTTCACTTCTGCGTAATAATATTTTTTATATCACCCGCGGCTCCTCCAATTATGGCGCAGCGATTGCGCTGGCCAGTTCCAGCACGGTGGCAACCGCCATCAATTCAAATTATAATGTTTTTTATGTATCCAATGGGGCACATGTGGCAGTAAGAAAGGGAGCGCTTACCTCGAATCCCCCAAATAACACGTATACTACTTTGCCTTCCTGGCAGGCAGCAAGCGGAGGTGATGCCAACAGTATTGCAACGGATCCATTGTTCCAGGCGGGTACTGCTATTCCTCAAAGCGGTGTGATCAACGGGCAGGGAACAACCATACCGGGCATCACAACAGATATTTTAAATGTTATCCGTTCCACTCCTCCTGATCCCGGCGCTTACGAATTCAATCCTCCGGGCAATGATGCGGCCATCACCAATTTTGTATTACCGCCGATACCACATTGCGCCAATACACTGGCTGTACAATTTGTACTGACCAATGCGGGTGGCAATACGCTGAATTCAGTGACGATCAATTGGACCGTAAACGGTGTCCCGCAACCCGTGGTAAACTGGAATGGTCCTCCGCTGCCTTCGGGTTCCTCCACTACGGTCACACTGGGAACGGTACCGGTAACCGGTTCCAACCTGTATAATTTTACGGCCACTTCATCCAACCCCAATGGATCTCCTGATGTGAATCCATCCAATGACAGTTATACCTATACGGGTTTCAGAAGGGGACTGGAAGGTGTTTTTACCATTAACAATTCGGCTCCCATATCATCTACCAATTACCAGGCCTTCCAGACTATAGCGAATGACCTTAACCGTTATGGTGTTTGTTCCCCTGTTACCATTAATGTTTTGAATGGCCCCTATACCGAACAAGCCGTGTTTACCGCAATACCCGGAACCTCATCAACCAATAATGTAGTGCTTAATGGGAACAACCGGGTTTTACAATTCAATCCGACCGATCCCAACAATGATCATATTCTTCAGTTGAATGGTGTGACCTATATGACCGTCCAGGGATTGACCGTGAACAGCCTGCATGCCACGCAGGGAAGGGGGATACATATCACCAACAACGCGTCTAAAATTTCCATCCTGAACAATACTGTTAATGTATCACTCACGAACAGCACTTCTTCTTCTTTCGGGATTATCATTTCAGGAGCTAACTGGTTATTGGATGGATCCCTGTCCGACAGTGTAGTGATTTCCGGCAATACCGTATCGGGAGGCTATTCGGGCATCCAGTTATCCGGTGTACACTGGACCACTCCGCTTACCCGGATCAAAGTATTAAACAATACGGTACTGGACTGGTACGGTTTCGGCGTTTATCTTTCTTATACCAATAATTGCCTGGTATCTAAAAATATAATCCGCCGTCCCCTTCGTACCAATTCGGGAAGTGATGCCGTTACCCCGGCAGGTATCACCGTGCCGGCCGGTTCACTGGGATTCATGCTGGAAAAGAACCGCATTTATGATCTGCATGTAAGCATGCCCGGTAGTTCCACGATCAGCCGGGGATTTTATATCAGCGGAACGACGACGGCGCCCACTTCCGGAACCCTGCAGAATAACCTGGTGTATGGCATGAACAATGACGGGGCGCAATACGGGATTCAGAATAATTCCGTGACGGGTCCGCTCAATATCTATCACAACACTATTGTGCTTAATAACGCAACCGGCGCTTCCACCTCCAATACAGAAGCCATCAATCTTTCCAATTTCAGTACACAGTCCGGCATTGATATGCGTAACAATATTTATGTTGTTACCAGGGGAGGTACCGGCGTAAAGCGGATCATTGATGTATCGGCCGCTTCCACGTCTTTTGTTTCAAATTATAATGCCGTTTATTTCAATGCGCCGGGCGGTACCCAGGTTTACGGGCGACTGGGCAGTACCAACTATAATACTTTTACCGACTGGCAAACCCAAACAGGAAAAGATCTTAATTCTGTTTTTGCCGATCCGCAATTCGTGAATCCGGCAACCGGGAATTTTACCCCGGCAAATCCTGTTGTGGACGGAGCGGCCATGGGAACCAGTTCTGTAGGTGTAACGGATGATATACTTGATGTGATCCGTAGTTCCAATCCCGATCCGGGTGCTTTTGAATTTGTACCGATTACCTGTACAGGAGCAAACGGAGGCGCGGCCAGCACATCATCAGGACCATTCTGTACATCCGGTTCGGGAACATTAACGGATGTTGGTTATTCTACCGGTCCCGGGTATACGTATCAATGGCAGTATTCCAATGATAATTTTGTTTCCAATATCAATGATCTCGCGGGACAAACCAACCCGGCCACGGCCTCCACGGGTGTTATCAGTTCCACCACCTGGTACCGGCTGAAAGTGACCTGTTCTTCCGGGCCGACAATTGCATACTCCAATATTGTTTCCATTGTTGTAAATCAACCCATCGTTATCACATCGCACCCGGCATCACAAACCGTATGCAACGGGACCAATGTTACTTTCACGGTAGTGGTAACAGGAAGCAACCCGGCTTATCAATGGAGAAAGAACACGATCAATATTTCCGGGGCCAATTCGGCCTTGTATACGATCACCGGTGTATCAGCAGGTGATGCCGGCAGTTATGATGTGGTGATCACCGGCAGTTGCGGACCGGTCACATCCAATGCAGCGGTTTTAACGGTTAATGCCACAACTTCCATCAGCACGCATCCTTTAAGCCAAACCGTTTGCCCGGGCGCCAATGTAAGTTTTTCTGTAACCGCATCCGGCGCTTCTCTTACTTATCAATGGAGAAAGAACGGAACGAATATCGCGGGAGCCACGAATGCTACGTATACTATCAACGGAGTGGTCGTGGGTGATGCCGGTAATTATGATGTTATCGTAACGGGCAGCTGCGGAACGGTTACTTCCAATATAGCCACATTGACCGTTAGTGCTTCCATTGTCATTAGTTCGCAACCAGTGAGCCAGGCGGTATGTGCCGGTGCCAATGTGAGTTTTTCGGTAACGGCAACCGGATCTTCTCTTACTTATCAATGGAGGAAAAATGGTACCAATATCGGGGGAGCCACGAATGCAGCTTATACCATCAACGGAGTGGTTGCCGGTGATGCGGGCAATTATGATGTGGTGATAACAGGCAGTTGCGGAACAGTTACTTCCGGTATTGCCACATTGACCGTGAATGCAACAACTGTCATCAGTTCGCAACCGGTGAGTCAAACGGTTTGCGCCGGAGCTGCTGTTAGTTTTTCTGTTACAGCAACCGGAACTTCTCTTACTTATCAATGGAGAAAGAACGGATCCAATATTGCGGGTGCAACGAATGCTGCTTATACAATCAGTAATGTATCGGTTGCAGATGCAGGAAATTATGATGTGATCGTCACCGGTAGTTGTGGCGCTGTTACTTCGATTGCAGCAACGCTGACTGTTACATCAAGCGGAACCTGGATCGGTGTTATCAGTTCCAACTGGAATGTGGCGGGCAACTGGTGCGGGGGGATTCCTTTGCCTGCGACCAATATTGTGATTCCTTCCACCGCTCCGAATATGCCGGTGCTGAGTGCGGGAAATGGTACGGCCGCAACAATTACGATCAATGCCGGCGCATCATTAACAGTAGGAGCAGGAGGCACGCTCGATATTTACGGAGATCTTATCAATAACGGAACATTCAATGCTGCTGCCGGTAGTCTTGGGTTCCGGGGCGCTTCGATTCAGTCGATACCTTCTTTTACAACGATTAATGTGCTAATGAACGGGAATGGCGGCGTGCAACTGGGTGGCAATGCAATTATCACCGGCTTGTTGACTTTGACCAATGGAAATATGATTCTGGGACCAAACAACCTGTCGCTTGCCAACAGCAGCTTCGGATCTGTCGCCTCGCATATCATTACCAACTCAACAGGCATGGTTGTCGTCCAGGCATTAGCAGCATCCACTTCAAGAACCATTCCTGTATCCCCGCTTGCAACAGGTTATAACCCGGTGTTGTTAAGCGCCAATGCGGGTCATGTCACAGATAATTTTACCGTATCAGTTCAGAGGGGTGTTTTTATAAACGGAATTTCCGCGCCTTTTTATACAACTGATGTGGTAGACAGAATGTGGATCATCAATGAAGCTACTCCGGGGGGAAGCAATGTGAATATAACCCTGCAGTGGGCGGCAACGGAAGAATTGAACGGGTTTGAAAGAACAAGATGTTACGTGATGCATTACAGCGGGGGATCCTGGCAAATTCCTGCTCCAACCGTTGCAACAGGAACAAACCCTTATACGCAAACAAGAACTGGTGTTACATCCTTTTCGCCATTTGCGGTCAGGACCACGCCGATACCAAGACCGGCAACTGGCATTTACCCGAACCCGGCCGTAACGATCATCAATGTAGTGCTTGACCTGACATCGGGCGGCCCGGTCACTTTTTCTATTTATGATGCCATTGGGAGATTGGTCAGTAAAACAGAAGCTACATTGAATGCGGGTTTGAGCCAGACACAAATTGATATTAACCGTTTCAGCGCCGGGGCTTATGAAGTGAAAGTGTCCGTTGGAAATAATCCGGAGGTGCTGGTTGGGAAAATTATAAAGATGGATTGATTGGAATAAAACACAGTTGGCAATGTGCTAAAGAGTACAATTATTCAGACTGAAGTACTGCGTGCTATCTGTGCAAAAAACGACAAAACACCCCTTGAGAGGGTGTTTTGTCGTTTTTAAGTGGTGTGGGGCGGGATCGAACTTATTAATACTTGTAATAACTCATTAACCTCCGTAGCCTTTGATAGGCTTATGTTATGCTAATAATCCATAACCACTATTAATGATAATTAACTAATTTTGGGTCACCTATATGGGTCACCTTTGAAATTGGCCAAATGCAGACACTTTACTTCCAGCTTGAAAGAAGCAAAACACTAAAAGACGGATCTCATCCAATTTTTCTGGTTCTAAAGCTAAAGGAAAGCAACAAAGAGCGACGCTTTCGACATTACACCGGCAAAACATCCTTAGAAAAGCATTGGATTGGTAAAGGCCAAAACAAACATGTATCAAACCGTGCAAGTGGAGCAACCACTACAAACTCACGGCTTGATACTTTGCGCCTGGGTGCTGCCGAAATCATTACAAACGCCAAAAATCTCCGTCAGCCATTAACCATTGAATATTTCCGTGACCGGTTTAATAAAGAAGTCATAGGAAAACAGGAGAACACTGAATGCATACCACCCCCAAATTTCTTTGATCACCTGCAAACCTTTATTGACAGAAAAAAGAACATCTTCCAGCCGTCCACAATAAAGACCTATGTAACATTAAAAAACTCATTAGAACATTTCCGGGACAAAACCGGTTACTATATAGGGTTTGATTCAATCAATCAAACATTTCAGACTCTTTACACAAATTATCTGATTGAAGGGGAAAATGGTGAAGGGGGGGTTATAAATAACACTATTGCCAAAAGGATTGCCACTCTTAAAGCCTTTTTAAGAGTAATGAAAACTGCCAAGATCAACAAATATGCCGATTATGAAACCTTCAAGGCAACAAGGGATAACGACACAACAATAATGTACCTAACAGAGGGTGAGCTGGAGAAGCTATTTAAATTGAAATTAAAAAATCCTACTCAGATTTATGTTAGAGATGCCTTTTGTTTCGCCTGTCATACAGGATTAAGGTTTTCGGACTGGGATAAAATAAAACCGGAAAATATTATTACTGAAAAAAACGGATCGGGGAAATCATTAAAAGTTTTGAGATTTACAATGCACAAAGTTCATAAAGTAGTTAAGATTCCTCTTAATGCGACAGCCTTACAAATTCTGAGCAAATACAACACAAATCCAGGGGAATATATTATTCCTTTATTTACAAACCAAGAAACCAATAGAACCCTAAAAGACCTTGCAAAACTCGCCGGCATTAACGAAGTAATCAGAGAGGTTAAGAAAAGCGGGGCTAACCGAATTGACACAATAAACTGTAAGCATGAGATAATTTCGTGCCATCATGCCAGAAATTCCTTCGCTACGATGTATTTAGAAAAGGGAGGAAGGCCAGAGGTCTTGCAAAAGCTGCTTGGACACTCGAATTATAAACAAACCATGAGGTATGTAAAGATAGTTGACAAGGCAGTATATACAGACTTTACCAAAACGAT
>CAZQGZ010000155.1:0-8077 GCA_964592935.1 uncultured Chitinophaga sp.
CGCATTTCATGTTCAATTCACTCAATGCGATACAAGATCTGATCGTGAATGAGAACAACGAAAAATCACATTTATACCTTTCCAGATTTTCAAAACTGCTGAGAATGCTGCTGGATAATGCCGATCAACCTTTTGTTACAGTAAAACAGGAAATGGAATTTCTGGAACTTTATTTGTCGTTGGAGAATCTTCGCATTCCTGACCTGCAATTCTCGATCGAAAAAGACCCGAACATCAATACCGAAGAAAGAATGATACCGAACATGATGCTGCAGCCTTATATTGAAAATGCCATCTGGCATGGGTTGTCCAATAAAAAAGGGAATCGGAAGCTACAGATAAGAGTTCATGAAAATGGGAATGCCACCAAATTTGAAATCGAAGACAACGGGATCGGAAGAAAAAAAGCGGCGGAGATTAAAAACCTGTACCGGAAGGGTCACACCTCCAAAGGAATGGAGTTGTTGTCAAAACGATTCAGCCTTTTGTCAAAAGAATACGGGTCGTCTATACAAACAACCATAACTGACCTGGGTAACGGGGAAGCGGCCGGTACATTGGTGAAGATTGATGTTCCATTTACTTTATCAGAACAAGCCAAACAGGTTTTGCAAAATGAAAGTTAGAAATTATCTGGTGTTATTTTTTCTGTTTTGTATTTGCCAAAAAAAAATGTTGGCACAAAACCCGAACCGGGTAATTGACTCGTTGCTTTCTGTTTTAAAAACAGTAAAAGAAGATACCGGCAAACTGTATACACTTATTAGTATTGCTGAGCAATACCTCAACCATGATGACCTGGCCCGTGCTGCTGTATTCAGTGAACAGTCCCGCTCCTTAGCTGGTCAATTAAAGATTAAATCGGGATGGGCTTCTGTTTACAGTTTGATGGGAAAAATTGAAGAAGCCAAAGAGAATTATCAAAACGCTGAACAAAATTTCAAAGATGCATTATCAATTAATGAAGAAATTGGAAATAAACAAGGAGTGGCCAATAATCTTTTAAATATTGGGTATGTTCACTCATTATATCGGACAACACCGGAAGAATTTAACTACGCGGATTCTGCATTAAAAATATTTGAAGAACTCGGTGATAAATATGGCCAGATGAAGGCGATGCATAATGTCGGCTTGGTTACTTCAAATCCTCCAACAGCCCTGGAATATTTCTTTTCTTCTTTGCGATTAGCACGCGAATTGGGGGACAAAAACATAATTGCCTCTTCACTTCAGCAAATCGCAATCATTTACAGGGACGAAGGCAATTATCCGGAAGCCTGGAAGAATTTCAACGAATGCCTGAAAATAAGAAGGGAATTAAAGCGTAAAATAGGGATTGCAGGTGTTCTCATTTCAATGGCAAGAGCCTATGATATGCAGGGTAATCACGATGAAGCATTAAAAACATTCTATGAAGGATTGAATTTAATAGATCAAAAACGTAATAGAGCATTAACTGCTTATTTATTTGGACAAATTGGGGACATTCTTACTATAAAAGGTAATTATGAAGAAGCGATGAAGAATCACCGGGCTTCTTTAAAAATCTGGGAGGAGTTGCAACAACAGGGAGGAATATCATTATCGTGTCAACAGATAGGCGAATTATTATTTAAGCAGGCGGCTTTTTTAACTCCACAAAAAGCTAAATCCAAATACGCCGAGGCCATACAATTTTTGAACAGAGGAATTTCATTGACAAAACAACTTGGGAATAATGGAATAATGAAGGACTCATATAAAACTCTTGCAAATATATATATGGCAATGGCCGATTATAAAAAGGCATTCGAATACAATAACTTATATGTAGCTATGCAAGACTCAATTATGAATAATGAAACTGTCCGTAAACTTGAACAACTAAGAACAAAATATGAAGTGGAACAAGCAGTAACCGGGGAGAAAAGGCAGTATGAATCAGCTATGGCTAAACAAAACGCTGATCATAGAAGAAAAAATGAATTGTTGCTTACCGGTCTGGGGGTTCTGACCATCATATCATTTTTCACCGTTTTGTTGATCCGTCAGCGTAACCGGAAAAAGAGAGCTGTTGATAAAGCTGAAGCCGGTCACAAGATGGCGGAGTTGGAATTGCAAAGCCTGCGGGCGCAGCTCAACCCGCATTTTATGTTCAATTCACTCAATGCCATCCAGGACCTGATCGTGAATGAAAAAAATGAGCAATCCCATTTATACCTTTCCCGGTTTTCTAAACTCCTGAGAATGCTCCTGGATAATGCCGATCAGCCCTTTGTTTCCTTAAAAAAAGAAGTGGAATTTCTTGAATTGTATTTGTCGCTGGAGAATCTCCGGATTCCCGACCTGCAATTTTCCATTGAAAAAAGCCCCGGGGTTAATCTGGAGGAAAGAATGATACCGAATATGATGCTGCAGCCTTATATTGAAAATGCCATCTGGCATGGCTTATCCAATAAAAAAGGGAATCGGAAACTGCAGATAAGAATTCATGAAAATGGGAATGCCACCAAATTTGAAATCGAAGACAACGGGATCGGAAGAAAAAAAGCGGCGGAGATTAAAAACCTGTACCGGAAGGGTCACACCTCCAAAGGAATGGAGTTGTTGTCAAAACGATTCAGCCTTTTGTCAAAAGAATACGGGTCGTCTATACAAACAACCGTTACCGATCTTGAAAATAATGGGGAAGCAACCGGCACGCTGGTTAAAATAGAAGTTCCCTTTTCTTTATCTTCACAAGCCAGGCAATTGATCCATGATACGAACCATTATAATTGATGACGAACCCTCAGCCGTCAGCGTGCTGACCACCCTGCTGCAGAAGCACTGCCGGGATGATATTGAATTGCTGGCCACCGCCAGTGACCCGGCGGAAGGAAGAGCCCTGATCGAACAGTTGCATCCTGATCTTGTATTCATGGATGTGGAAATGCCGGGTATGACCGGGGTTGACCTGGTGAAAAGTTTTAAGACACCTTCTTTCCGTGTTGTGTTTGTTACCGCCTACGATGCGTATGCTTTGGAAGCTTTTCGTGTCAGCGCTGTGGATTATTTACTGAAACCGATCGGTTCGGAGGATGTGGTGAAGGTGGTTCAGAAGATCAAGGCCGATGTGAGGAATGAATTAGGTAAACTTTCCCTGCAGTTGCAAAGCCTCGATAAATTGTTAAATAATCATTCCGGCAGCAGCGATCAGAAGATCGGGATCGCCATGTCGGATAAGATCGTATTTGTCAATTTTGCCGATATTATATATTGTGAGGCCAGCGGTCCGTATACCCATGTCTTTTTGGCGGAAGGCCAGAAGCTTGTTTCCTCCAAGGCCCTGGGTGAGTTTGAAACCCAGTTAAGCGGGAATAAATTTTTCCGCATCCATCATCATTACCTCATCAACCTGAACAAAGTGAAAGAGTTTCAGCGCAATGACGGCGGTTATGTGATCATGGAGAACGGGAAAGAATTGGAAGTTTCCCAGCGTAAACGGAAAGATTTCTTAGAGGCAATCCAAAGCAAACTCGTATAATTACTATCCGTCCGCACCGGGTTTTAAGGCAAAATCAAATTGAAAAAAAGTCTTGATGCCGGTCAGGAGATGTGCAGTGATTCCATTTTATCCTCCTGTAAAAATACTTTTAAACTGCTTTCGTAAATTTTCTTCGTACAATTACCTTGCATACCATAGAAAAAAGTACTTTGTTTGTACTACGTAAACGAATCAAAGATACTTTGGTGAATTTACTTACCCGCTTACGGGAAGACCGAAGCTGATTGAAAAACTAAATCCATACAAATGAAAACGATCCATCTCGACAGAAATGTACTACAGAACCTTTATGGTGACTCACAGGACAGCATGATTGAAATCTTTTCAGAATTTATCACGGAGTATGCTGCAATACGACAATCCATGTTTGCTGCTTTTGAGTCCGGCAACCTCACTTCGCTGAAAAGAGTACTGCATTTTCACGGGCCGTCTTTTATGTACCTGGGCATACCCGAGGTAGCCGATATGTTTAAGGCCCTCGAAACAAAATGCACCCAGGTGGATAATCAATATGCCCTGGCCAATGATTTTGCGGAACTGATGCAGACGATTGAGCGGAGTTGTTCAGAGGCCCAACATGAAATGGAATACCTGAGGAAAGCTGTTTGATCGGCATTTCCTTTCAGGATGATCCCTGTTTCCCCGGCAAACTGAAGATATTAAATTCAATCTTATTAAGAAACCATGACAAATTCACTGAGAATAAAAAATGTAGCTTCCAGGTTCTGGTACGAAATATCAGCCTGGTTTTCATCCACCAGCTACTTTAACGAAGATTCTTATGTATCCAGGTTGCGGTATTTCCAGATCACATCCTTTTCCTTTTTATTTATCGCTTCCTTTGTCAATTTTATAAGTAATTCCGGGTTTAATTATCTCATTACATCCGTGGCCTGCATCGGGCTCATCTTTGTACGTTACCTGATCGACAACAACCGGGTGAAAGAAGCTTATATCATCATGCTGGTTTCCATCAACATCGCTTTGATCCTGCTGACCCGTGAGGAAGGCCTGCGGTCCGGGGCTTTTTTGTTTTTCTTCCCAAGCATCATCAGTTTCAGTTTCCTGACTGACCTGGCCAATAAGAAAAATATTTTGCTGACCTACCTGGTGGGAGCCGGTTCATTCATTGGATCCATGTTTATTGCTCCCGACAGTTTTATTTTCGGCGGATCCATCCAGGGAATGGTACAGGGAAGTTTTATTATCAACATGATTCTTTCTTTTTTACTGATCGTATGGATGTCGTTCAACCTGGCCAAAGAAAATTACAGGAAACAAACCGTACTCAGCAACAAAGAAGTTTTCCTCGATACGATTTTCAACAGCTCGCTGCATACCGAGATCATCGTGGATATGGAAACCGGGCTGATCAGCAGCTTTAACCAGCATGCCACCACTTTATTCGCCGAATCAAACCATGAAACCTTGTATAACAGGCAGGCCAGCGAATTATTCCTGGAGAGCAAAGAATGGGGAAATGAAAAATTTGCAAAGGAATTATATAATCCTTCCAGCAACTGGTCAGGCGAACTGACCTGTGTGCGCATGGATGGATCTGAATTCCCCGCCAGCGTCAGCGTGGTCACTTTTAAATACCACGAAAAATTTTACAAGAAGCTTACCATCGTTGATATCACCGAAAAAAACCAGATCCTCAACGAGCTCCAGGAAGCCAAGAAAAGGGCCGAAGAATTTGCACTGACCAAATCGCAGTTCCTGTCGAATATGAGCCATGAATTACGTACCCCGCTGAACGGGATCATCGGTTCCACCAACCTGTTACTGCAGGATAAATTTCTGCAGGAACAAAAAGACCACCTGAGCATCCTGAAATATTCTTCAGAACACATGCTGAACCTGATCAATGATATTCTTGACCTGAGCAAACTGGAAGCTGACAGGATCCAGCTGGAAAAAACAGAAGTGAACATTCCTGAACTGATCCATAAAATAAGTTCTCCGTTTATTCCCCAGTTCGACAGGAAAGGCGTGGCTTTTGAAGTGAATGTAGATGAACACCTGAGATCATCGGTGCTGGCAGACCCGACAAGACTGAACCAGGTGCTGACCAATCTTTTATCAAACGCCCTCAAATTTACCTGTACCGGATCTGTAAAACTCGATGTGAAAGGGAAAGTTCTCCGGAGCGACTTTAATACGATTGAATTCAGTGTGACCGATTCCGGAATCGGCATCAGTAAAGATAAGATCGAACATATATTCGAACAGTTCACCCAGGCCGATGTGAAAACCACACGCAAGTATGGCGGCACCGGACTTGGCCTCAGCATCAGCCGGAAACTGGTAAGACTTATGGGCGGAGAACTAAGAGCAGAAAGTGAATTTAATAAAGGAAGCCGGTTTTATTTCGAAGTATGCCTGCCGGTGCACTACAGTCATAAGAAGATCCGCGTTCGTGAAGTGGAGAATACGTTTGATGACGAGCAATTAAAAGGGATCCGGGTACTCATCGCCGAAGACAACCCGATCAACATGAAGATCGCTTCCCGTTTCCTGGATAAATGGGGGATCATTTATGAAAAAGCCAATAACGGGCTGGAAGCCGTTTCGCTTTTTGAAAAAAATAAATTTGATCTCGTGCTGATGGATCTCGAAATGCCCGAAATGGACGGATACGGAGCCCTGAATGCCATCCGGGGAATGAATTCAAATATTCCTGCCATTGCATTTACCGCAGCCGTTTTCGATAATATGAAAGAAAGCTTATCTGATAAAGGATTTAATGGCTTTATTCAAAAACCATTCCGTCCCCAGGACCTGCAGGCCAAACTGGTAGAGTTTTCGGTTGGTCTGGTGAAGACGGCGTAAATGATCTTATTTAAATCCTCGTAAAAACTTGATTATTGAGTCTTTTCTTGTTCCGGACTAAAGACTCATTAAGTCAACAATCAAGAATCAGGTTGTTCATGAACGTGAAAACTTGAATATTGAATCTTGTTTCTTGAATCTTGTTTCTTGAATCTTGAGTCTTCTTTTTGTACTGAAGAAGGACTCAAGATTCAATACTCAAGAAACAAGACTCAAGTGGGTATATATAATGAAATTTTCCAGCTATCATGTAACTATTCACCTGCATCCTGGCTCTCTCCGAGTAAATTCAGATCCACATCTGTGCCGGAAATACCTTCGATGGAGCCGCGGATATGAGCGGCATTGAGTAATACTTTTTCCAGTTGTTTTTCCCGGGCTTTCCACATTTTTTCCATGGCATCCCTTTCTTTCTGGATGGAAAGTTTCATGCTCATGAATCCTTCACGGATCGCCTGCCATTGCCCTGCAAATTCCGTACTGGTCAGGTAATCGTATAAGAGATTCATCTTATCTCCTTTGTTATCCTGGCTTTTGGAAGCATTATAAATTTTTATCACGGCATCACGTAGCATAGTGACAACGGCCCTTGCTTCATTAAAGGAACAAATCCAGACGCCATCCTTTTCGCCAAAACTGTTCATGTCTTTTGGCATGGCCTGTGTAACAATAACAGCCACATCGGCTCCCTGGCTTCGCATATCGGCTTTTAATTTATCGATCCAGTCGCCGGCAAAATCTTTCGTACGTTTACTTTCAAATATGATCTTACCGCATTCCTGCCCGAAGGCATTGCGTACGGTCTGAATACAATCAGCCCCGCGGACCCCTTTGCCCACTTCGGTTATTTGGTCAAAAGGAAAACCGGACCGCAGCATTTCTTCCAGTAATAATTCCTGCACTTCTCCCTGTGTCTGCATGCTTCCCTGTTCGGCTTTGCGTCTCATTTCATCGGCCAGTTTTTTCTGATCATCTAATTGTTTTTGCAATTCTTTTACCTGCAGTTGAAATTCTGTTTCTTTAGCGGCCATTCTCTGTTCTTCCAGTTTCCTGATCTCATCGGAAAGTTTTTCCCTTTCTGCCTGTAATTTTTTCTGGACCGACAATTCCAATTCTTCTTCTTTGTTTTTCAGGTCCTGTTCCTTTTTCAGGTATTCAAGTTGCTGTTGCCTGGCCTGTTTTAATTTTTCTTCATTGTCTTTATTATTTTGTTCCAGCATCCGGAGTTTGGTGTCAAAATCAGCCGTAATATTTTTCCGGATATTTTCTTCCAGCGCTTCCTGTAAACGTTTTTTTTCATCCTCTAACCGCAACTGGAATTCCTCGTTCTTTTTTTTCTGCCAGTCCGCTGCTTTGGAACGTAATTCTTTTTCCACCTCTTCGCGGATCGCATCATTTGGCTCAAACAAGTGGCCACAGTTGGGGCATTTTATTTCTGTTGACATGTCTTCCTCTTTATTTCAAATCTACAAATAATAAAGGTGTCAGAGTTCTTGTGGGGCATCATATAAGGTGTCTGACGCTCTGGCGCTACCCCGAAGTCTCGGGGCAGGCTGTCAGACGCCCAAAAAAAAAGCGATCCGTTTGAATGAATCGCATTTACATGGTGCCCCCCACCGGAGCATAATCGAACCACTCCACCGATTCCTTTCTCTAATCCATAAAATAAACGCAGCATGAAAAAAATACTCAAAAGCGTTCTTATTTCAATAATTA
>CAZQGZ010000156.1:0-7903 GCA_964592935.1 uncultured Chitinophaga sp.
CCACCGGGGCTTTCATTTTCACATTCCCACATCACCACACTTTCTCATTTCTTATTCCTCATTTCTTATTTTTCATTTTCATCACCACCCCATTCTTTAAATAACTCATCATACCTGACGTCTTCCAATCGCTGCTGGTTGTAATGACCCGCATTATTTTTCTGACGATATGCTTCATATAACGTCACTGCACAGGCCACGCTGATATTCAACGATTGAATAATGCCCACTTGCGGGATGATAAAATTCCCATCAGCCAATGCCCTTATCTCATCGCTTACCCCGCTGTGTTCATTCCCGAAAACCAGCGCCATACTTTTGGTAAAATCGATCTTGTGTAAACTTATGGCATCGCTGCTGAGATGGGTTGTTAAAATGGTTGAATAGCATTTTCTCAATGATGAAAAACATGCTTCCGCATTTTCATACTGGTGAATCGTCAGCCATTTGGCCGCGCTGGATGAACTTTTGGCCCCCCATTTTTTATGCCGCGGGATCTTTGTGTTCAAAATATAAATATCCTGCACCCCCACCGCATCGCAGGTCCGCATCACGGCTGAAATATTATGCGGATCGGAAACGTTTTCCAGGACAATGGTAATATCTCCCTGTCTCTTATTTAAAACCGAAATAAGCCGTTCTTTTCTTTCCGGGGTCATTGAAGTTGAAGTCTTTAAGTTGCAAAACTCGTCAAATTAAGTATATTTATAGTTTACAAATTTGGGAATAACTTTGAAAAGCAAAATCACTGAACTTGAAGAAATATATTTTGAAACACCAAGGCACCAGGACACGGAGACACGAAGAAGTAAAAAACTTTCTCCGTGTCTTTGTGCCTCCGTGTCTTGGTGCCTGCCTGTCCGGCAGGCAGGTTTCAAAACAATAAAATATAAATTTTAACATGAAAACTAATATATGAAATACGCTCCCGTTCAGAATTATGTCAATGGAAAATTCGTGGATGCCGGTTCGGCCAGCACACTGGATGTCATATCCCCGATTGACGGAAACTTATTATCAACCGTACCAATGTCAACAGCAAAGGATCTTGATATGGCAGTTAAAGCAGCAAAAGCGGCTTTCCCTTCCTGGAGTAAGACACCGATCAAAGAACGGGTACAGGTGTTCTTCCGTTATAAAACTTTACTGGAAAAAAACCTGAAAGAACTTTCTGAACTGGTACAGGAAGAAAATGGAAAGACCTACAGCGAAGCCACTGCTGAGATCGAAAAAAGTATTGAACTCACCGAATTTGCCTGTTCATTACCCCAACTGGTTACCGGTGAAATATTAGAAGTGAGCCGTGGTGTTGAATGCAGGACCGAGCATGTGCCGCTGGGAGTCGTCGCTTCCATCGTTCCATTTAACTTTCCTTCAATGGTTCCCAACTGGACCTTACCCAATGCCATTGCCCTGGGTAATTGCATGATCATAAAACCATCGGAGAAAGTTCCGTTGAGTTGCGCCCGTTTGGCCCAGTTATTAAAAGAAGCCGGCCTGCCCGATGGTGTTTTTAATATTGTTAATGGCGACAGTGAAATTGTAACGGCCATCTGCGATCATCCCGGTATTGAGGCGGTTTCATTTGTAGGTTCAACCAAAGTTGCAAAGATCGTTTACCAGAGAGCTACACAGAATTTTAAAAGAGCATTGGCATTAGGCGGCGCAAAAAATCATTTGATGGTGCTGCCTGATGCTATTCCCGGAATGACGGCACAAAATGTTGCGGCCAGCATGAGTGGCTGCGCGGGGCAACGTTGTATGGCGGCTTCAGCCATGGTTGGTGTCGGGAATGTGGATCATATCATTGATAAGATTTGTGAAGAAGCCAAAAAAATTATCCCCGGAGAAAATTTAGGAGCCGTGATCAGCAAAGAAAGCAAAGAACGTATTGAAAGATATATCAGCGAAGCGGAAAAAGATGGCGCAAAGATCCTGGTGGATGGCCGA
The DNA here is from genome assembly GCA_964592935.1 of uncultured Chitinophaga sp. Lineage (GTDB taxonomy): Bacteria > Bacteroidota > Bacteroidia > Chitinophagales > Chitinophagaceae > JJ008. Next base: position 1,951 of record CAZQGZ010000156.1, read on the forward strand.
AAGACAATTGTGAAAGGAAAAGAGAAAGGAACATACGTAGGCCCGACGGTAATTGACTTTGTAAAACCCGAAATGAGTGTGGCCAGAGAAGAGATCTTCGGACCGGTTATTTCCATCATGCGTACAAAAACTGTAGATGAAGCGCTGGCGATTGAAAATGCCAATCCTTATGGCAATGCAGCTTCTGTATTTACACAGAATGGCGGCATGGCAAGATATATCATTGACCATGCCAGCGCCGGTATGATCGGTGTGAATGTGGGCGTGCCGGTACCCAGAGAACCTTTCTCATTCGGCGGATGGAATGAAAGCAAGTTTGGGGTGGGTGATATTACCGGCAAGAGTTCAATTGAATTCTGGACGAAACTGAAGAAGAGTACCACGAAATGGAACCCGGAGGCGGGGGTGAACTGGATGAGTTAGTCAGAACGCTGATGAGTATGATTTTTAAGATTAACGCAGATTAAAATCATAATTCATCTTAATAATCCTGAAAATCTGCGTTTAAATTTTTTTATGAGCACAAAAACAATCAGTGAAACACAGGAAATCGTCCGGGACAATATGGACCACACCTTATTCTCCTGGTCCAAACAAAAAGGCATTGCCCCCATCGCCGTTAAACATGCAGAAGGTGTGTACCTCTACGACTATGACGGCAAACGCTATATTGATTTTTCATCGGGCCTGATGAATGTGAATATCGGGCACGGTAATCAAAGAGTAACCGATGCCGTTGTAAAACAAATGCAGGAAGTGGCCTATGTTACGCCAAGTTGTGTGACCAAAGTTCGAGGTGAATTGGGAAAGAAACTCGCGGAGATCTGTCCCGGCGACCTGAATAAAGCCTTCTTTACACTTTGTGGCGCAACTTCTATTGAAAACGGGATCAAACTGGCAAGAATGTACACGGGTCGCCATAAGATACTGACCCGCTATCAATCCTATCATGGCGCATCGTATGGCGCTATGAGTGCAAGTGGTGACCCGCGTCGATTACCGATGGATGCACAGCAATCCCCCAATTTCGTGCATTTTGACCTGCCTTATTTATATCGCTGGGAGTATGGTGAAGAAAATTTATTGAAAGAATCTGTGGCTTCATTGGAAAGAGTAATTGCCTATGAAGGGCCGGCGAATATCGCTGCCATATTACTGGAAGGCGAATCCGGTTCATCGGGTTGTTTGAAATACCCCGTTGGTTATCTGGAAGCAGTAAGAGAAATCTGTAACCGGCATGGCATATTGCTGATCATGGATGAGGTAATGAGCGGGTTTGGCCGAACGGGGAAATGGTTTGGATTTGAAAACCATGGCATCATTCCGGATATGATCGCCATGGCAAAGGGATTGACCTGTGGTTATCTTCCTTTTGGTTGCCTGATGGTAAGTGATAAGATCGCCGCGAAGTATGATGATACTGTTTTATCACTGGGCCTCACCTACTCTGCTCATCCCGTCAGTTGTGCTGCTGCATTGGAGACATTGAAAATCTATGAAGATGAAGGATTGATTGAAAACTGTGTTGCGATGGGACAATATGTAAATGAACAAGTGGAACTATTAAAACAAAAACATCCGAGTATCGGTGATTTCAGGAATACCGGCCTGCTCGGTTGTATTGAACTGGTTAAGAACCGTAAGACAAAAGAACCAATGGCCCCCTTCAATGCCAAACCGGATGAAATGGCCGTGATGAATAAAGTAGCCGCAAAGATCAAGGAACTGGGTATGTATACGTTTGTGCGGTGGAGTTATATTTTTATTGCGCCACCGTTATGTGTGACGAAGGAGCAGATTGATGAGGGGTTGGCGATTATCAGTGAGGCCATCACTATAGCAGATAAAGAAGTTAACTAAGAGATTTTCCTGCACCTTCGGCTTAGGAAAAGAAAGAGAAAAAAGAGAAAATGAGTTCAATGAAGGTCCTTTACAATTGGAATTTCCCTTAACTCTTTTATCCTCTTTTTCTCTTTTTTCTCCTGAGCAAAGCGAAGGAGAACCTCTTAGCCAAAAAAATATGAACGAGAACCAAAAAATAACTGATTCCTCTCTCATCAACGAAGACCTAGCTCCTGTCCCCGAATCCAAACGAACCTGGGGCACCTGGAACTATGCGGCCCTTTGGATCAGTATGAGTTTATGCATTCCCACTTATATGCTGGCAAGTTCACTCATCGGTGGCGGCATGAGTTGGTGGCAGGCTATTCTTACAATCTTTCTCGGAAATTCTATCGTATTAGTTCCAATGATATTAAACGGGCATGCCGGCGCAAAATATGGTATTCCGTTTCCTGTATTTGCCAGAGCCAGTTTCGGAACAACGGGTGCCAACATTCCTGCCATGTTAAGAGCCATTGTCGCCTGTGGCTGGTTCGGTATCCAGACATGGATCGGTGGAGAATCACTTTATAATCTTATCCGTGCATGGAATCCTTCTTTAGCTGAGATTGACAGTACATCGTTATTTCCCCAGGCCTTACCGATGATCTGCTTTTTTGCATTCTGGTTACTGAATATGCTTATTGTTTATCTCGGTGTGGAAAGTATCCGAAAACTTTTAGTCTTTAAAGCCATTTTTCTTCCTGTAGCTGCATTGGCCCTGCTGGCATGGGCTATTACAGCGGCAAAAGGATTGGGACCCATATTGGATCAACCTGCAAAACTCCATGGAGCTGCTTTCTGGAATTATTTTTTCCCGGCATTAACGGGTATGGTTGGTTTTTGGGCAACCCTTTCCCTGAACATTCCGGATTTTACACGGTATGCAAAATCACAAAAAGCACAAATAAGAGGACAGGCCTTCGGTCTTCCTCCGTCCATGACCTTATTTGCATTCATTGGTGTAGTGGTTACCTCTGCCACCGCGATCATTTACGGGCAGACAGAATGGGATATCGTGAAACTGGCAGGAAAGTTTGAAAGCAAACTCATGGTGAGTTTTGCGATGACCGGAATTATTATCTCAACGCTTGCCACAAATATAGCCGCCAATATAGTTAGCCCGGCCAATGATTTTTCCAACCTCTCTCCAAAGAGAATAAATTTCAGAACGGGCGGATATATCACCGGTGTTATCGGGATATTGATATTCCCGTGGAAATTAATCGCCGATCCATCCGGATATATTTTTAACTGGCTGATCGCTTATTCCAGTTTGCTCGGACCGGTGGGAGGAATCCTGATCGCTGATTATTATTTCATCCGGAAGAAGAACCTGGTGGCGGATGACCTGTACAGGCATAAAGGAATATATAGTTATTCCAACGGATTTAACCCTGTTGCTGTCATGGCATTGCTGGCAGGCATTTTGCCCAATTTGCCGGGATTCCTTTTACAAATAAAAGTGATTTCAAATTCTGCATTCCCTGCCTGGGTGAGCGGGTTATATAATTATGCCTGGTTTGTTGGCTTTTTTGTAAGTGGTTTTGTATATTTATTAATGATGAAAAATACAGAACACAGATCTCACTGATTAAAATGATTTTCACAGATTATGATCCGTGAAAATCTCTCTATCCGTGTCCTCCGTGTTCAAAAAAATAATATTATGAGTATCCTGATTAAAAACGGAAGAATAATCACCGCAACAGATGATTATATCGCCGACATCTACCTCGAAGGTGAAACGGTAAAAGCTATTGGTAAAGACCTGGCCGTAAACGCCACCAAAGAAATTGATGCTTCCGGCAAACTGGTTTTTCCCGGTGGCATTGATCCGCATGTGCATCTCGATATGCCATTCATGGGAACTTTTTCTTCCGATAATTATGAGACCGGGACCAGGGCTGCTTTGTTTGGCGGCACCACTATGGTGATTGATTTTATTTTACAGAAACAGGGCAACAGTTTACGCAGCGCATTGGAAGAATGGAAAGGAAGAAGCAACAACAATTGTGTGGGTGATTACAGTTTTCATATGGCCGTGACAGATTTCAATGAGAACACCAGAAAAGAAGTGCAGGAAATGATCGAACAGGAAGGCATCACTTCTTTCAAGACATTCATGGCCTACAAAGGAGCCCTGATGATCGATGACCGGCAGATGGTGGGACTGATGGAAGAAGTAAAAAAACATGGCGGACTGATCAATGTGCATGCAACCAATGGTGATATGATCGATTACCTGGTTCAGAAACACAGATCAGAGGGAAAACTTTCGCCGCTGTATCATTACTTATCACAACCGGAAGTAACAGAAGCCGAAGCCAGTGAACGATTTGCCGATATGGCCAACTTCACGGGTTGCCCGGGATATATCGTTCATCTGACCTGCGAAGGTGCATTGAACGCGGTTCGCAATGCAACAAGAAGGAACCAGAAAGTATTTGTGGAGACCTGTATTCAATACCTGATCATTGATGCTTCCTTGTATGAAAGGGAAGATGGCGCCAAATGGGTGATGAGCCCTCCCCTGCGGGAGAAAAAAGACCAGGCCACCCTATGGGCCGGGATCAACCAGGGGTTGGTGCAGGTGGTTGCCACTGATCACTGTCCGTTCAAATGGGAGCAGAAACTGATGGGCAAGGATGATTTCTCCAAAATACCCAATGGTCATCCTGCTATTGAGAACAGGATGGAATTATTATACAGCGAAGGAGTAAATAAAGGAAAGATCACATTGAATAAATATGTGGAAGTAGCCTGCACCAACCCGGCAAAAATATTCGGTATGTTCCCCAAAAAAGGAACAATTGCCATCGGGAGTGATGCAGATATTGTTATTTTCGACCCGGATGAAAAACATAAGCTTTCCGCAAAGACACATCATATGAATGTGGATTACAGCGGTTATGAAGGATGGGAAGTTACCGGAAAAGTAAAAACTGTTTTATTGAGGGGTAAAGTGGCCATTGAAAATAATCATTGTAAGATTGACCGGGGATATGGTAAATTTATAAAGAGAAATAAAGTAGATTGGAAGATTTAGTCGGGAAGTCAGAAAGTCGGAAAGACGGGAAGTCCGAAAGATGAACTCCGGGAATTGAAATGATTTATATATATTGAAGACTTGTCTTCCGGTCTTCCGGTCTTTCTGACTTCCGGACTTTCGGTCTTTCTGACTTCCGGACTTTCGGTCTTTCTGACTTCCGGACTTTCGGACACATATTAAAACTTAAATTTCTATTATGCCACGAATCATTAAATCAGGATTAATTCAGCTGTCATTACCAAAAACCGAAGGTGAAGGAACCATCGAAGAGATCAAGGAAGCGATGGTGCAGAAGCATATTCCCTACATTGAAGAAGCGGGAAAGAAAGGCGTGCAGATACTATGCATGCAGGAGATTTTTAATACACCTTATTTCTGTCCCGGGCAGGATAAAGCCTGGTATGAAAGTGCTGAATCCGTTCCCGGACCTACGACGGAGCGTATGCAGGCCTATGCAAAGAAGTACAATATGGTCATCATTGTGCCGATGTATGAGAAGGAACAGGCGGGTGTGCTATACAATACGGCTGCTGTTATTGATGCGGATGGAACATATCTTGGCAAGTATCGGAAAAATCATATACCTCATACCTCTGGATTTTGGGAAAAATTTTTTTTCAAACCCGGCAACCTGGGATATCCTGTTTTCCAGACAAAATATGCAAAAGTGGGTGTGTATATCTGTTATGACCGTCATTTCCCCGATGGGGCAAGATGTTTGGGACTGAACGGCGCCGAGATTGTTTATAATCCCTCAGCTACTGTTGCCGGCTTATCACAATATTTATGGAAATTAGAACAGCCGGCCCATGCCGCAGCCAACGGGTATTTTATGGGATGTATCAATCGTGTTGGAACAGAGAAACCCTGGAACCTTGGTAAGTTTTATGGCTCATCCTATTTTGTTGATCCAAGAGGACAAATCTTTGCGCAGGCTTCGGAAGATAATGATGAATTGCTGATCGCCGATTTCGACCTGGATATGATCGAACAGGTGAGAAGCGTGTGGCAGTTCTTCCG
>CAZQGZ010000157.1:0-7884 GCA_964592935.1 uncultured Chitinophaga sp.
CCGGCAAGCTGAGTTATGCAGCCATCAGTGGTGAACTTGCAAATACATCCGGGTTGGGGGATCTGTTTCTTTCCGTTAACCATGCTACCGGGACAAAAGATAAATGGAAAAAATCTTTTGTTGCTGGTTTAAAAATTCCATTTGATGGTGCGGATATTGTTAAAAACAGAATTCATCTCCCGATGCCTTATCAAACCAGCCTGGGCACCATAGACCTGGTGCTGGCCATCAATTATAACCGGAAATCGCTTGGCGCCACACTTGCATTGCAGCAACCGATAAAATCCACCAATGAAAATAAATTCTTACCCGGAGATTATCCGTCTGCTCCGTTGACATTGAAATACTGGCCTACGAATGAATTTTCGAGGAAAGGAGATCTTATCGGAAGAGTTTCATATAGTTTTAAAACCGGTGAACGATTTTCAATCCGCCCCAGCCTGCTTGGAATTTATCATTTGGCAAACGATACTTACCTGGATGATAGTAAAAACCGGAGGCCTGTATATAATTCTACAGGATTAACATTGAATGGAAATTTATTTATTGATTACCGGCTAAAAGGAGGAAATGGTTTTGAGTTATCACTGGGTACTCCATTTGTTGTAAGGGATCAGCGGCCGGATGGATTGACGAGGAAATTTGTCGCCTCACTTGAATACCAGTTTAGTTTCTGAATATTTCCCGGAATTGGTTGATTGAAACGGATACAGAAGTATCCGTTTTTCTCTTTTCGTCAGGTAACCGACAGCAATTTATTTCAATTCCATGTTGTTTTGTATAAAATGGAAATATCAGGAACCATAGAATGTCCCTTGTGCCACGACCGGGTGGATAAATTACTTTATCGTTATCACATCGATAACGAAAAAGTTGTGGTAGAAAAAATAAAACAGCACAATCCGGCGTGGGCTGAGAACGATGGCATTTGCGGACGTTGCGTAGATTATTATCATACAGAATTGGTAATGGAACAAAGGATTTTGCCGGAGATCGGCCCGTATTTCCCCATAAAAAGTAAAGATGATTTTATAATACTTCCAACCGGGCTGAGGTTAGATGCCGATGCCCGCTATACCGGTAAAGGAATAACTATTTGTTTTATTGACAGCGGGTTTTTTCTGCACCCGGACCTTATCAACCAGAAAAACCGGGTAAAGAAAATAGTTGACATAACTGATTCCAGAAAAACAAACAACTATTTTACCAAACCAAATAAAGAGGCATGGCATGGCACCATGACTTCTGTGGTGTGTGCCGGGGATGGTTATTTAAGTAAAGGTTTGTATAAGGGAATTGCCAGCGATGCTGAACTGGTGTTGCTGAAAGTACAAAACGCAGCCGGAAAGATCACTACTGAAAATATTACGAAAGCGCTGGAGTGGGTTCTTGAAAACCATAAAAAATACAATATCAGGATCATCAACATGAGCCTGGGAGATGATGAAGTGATATCTTATAATCAAAGTGAAGTTGACAGGCTTGCGGAAAAGTTGATTGAAAAAGGAATTGTTATTGTAGCCGCTGTTGGTAACGATGAATATGGTTCTATCAAACCGCCGGCGAATTCACCCGGTGTTATTTCAGTAGGCGGGGTTGATGACGGAAACAAACTGGATGATGACAAAGGATTATATCATTCATCGTATGGCAAAACAACAGATGCATTGATGAAGCCGGAGTTGCTGGCTCATGCCATCTGGATTGCAGCTCCTATTCTCCCGGGAACAAAAGAACAGGAAGAAGCTGCAGCGCTTCACTACCTGTTACAATCCGGGGAAAAAAAGCTGGCGGAAGAATTAAAAACAGTGCAGAAAAAAATTAACCTGCCGGACGAAGTTTATAATTCCAATGATGTAACTTTTATCAGGGAAACCATCATCCGGCGTTTACAGACCTGTAAATATATTTCACCCGACTTTATGCATGTTGATGGCACTTCCTTCGCCGCACCTATTGTGAGTTCCGTTATTGCCCAGATGCTTGAAGCCAATCCGCAACTTACTCCGCCTGTGATCCGGGAAGTGCTTTTCAGTTCAGCCAAAAGAATAAAGGGGTTCCCTGCAGAAAGACAGGGATTCGGCATTATTCAGCCAAGAAAGGTATTATTAAAAATTTTAAAAAGGGAGGTGATTATGAAAACGCATGCATCGCCACATATTAATGGCAAAAAGAAATCAATTGAATTTTTTGTACAGCATGATTGTGCCTCGCAAATTTCTCTGGCAGGCAGCTTCAATCATTGGGCGCAGGATGTATTATTAATGGAACCCGGGAAAAACGGTTTGTGGAAAATAGAAATCCCTATGCTACCTTCCGGTAAATATTCCTATAAATTTTTTGTAGATGATAAAATGTGGCTGGAAGATGTGGAAAATCCGTACCGGGAACCGGACGGGTTTCATGGATTCAACAGCATACTTGTAATTGAAAATTAATACAGCTGATGATAGTAAGTACAATATTGATGGTATTAGTTGTTTACCTGGCCATAGGTATTCTTTTTGCTATTCCCTTTGTCATCAAGGGAGTTCATAAAGTAGATGAAGGAGCTCATGGAGCCGGTATTGGTTTTCGTATCATCATCATTCCGGGTACGATGGTATTCTGGCCGCTGTTATTAAAGAAATGGCTGAATGCCGCAAAGCCAAAAGCGAATGATTAAGTCCTTACGAAAAAGACATCGCCAGATCTGGATGGCCTGGGCCATGCTGCTGCCGGGAGGAATTGTTTTTGCCTGGCTGGCTATTCCCAATCAGGCTCCGGTAAAATTATTGCAGGATCCATCACAGGAATTATTGCCTGTGATCATCAAATCAAAAGATACAAAAGACTTTTCCCTTAATATCAGGAGCAATAAAGAAAATACCGCATGGCAGCTGGAATGGAAAAACAAAACGGTGCTGATGGTACCCTCAGCAGTCATTTATAAAATGAGAACCACGGCCGATGATATATCTAAGGGGCAGTTGGTTGGGAGGATAGAAACAAAAGGGTCGTATGTGTTTACACTGCTCCCGGATTCATCAGGATATAAGCAAGTACATCTTGTTCTCTATGATTTTATACACGAGAAAACAATTGAAACTATTAATTTCTAAACTCCCCTTCAGGGGATGGGGGTTACCATGAGTGCATCTTACACCGCCGTTGGCTGGAACAGGCAGAAGAAAATATATGACGGGCTGATGGCTGCTTTCTGCATCGGGTATCTGGCCCTTTTTATCTCCCTAACTCTTTTCTTCAATGCAACCGCTACATTTGAAACATTGCTGATCCGCAGCACTTCTACCCTCGCTTTGTTAATGCTTCATGTAATCCTGGCTATCGGTCCGCTGTGCAGGCTCCATAAAAAATTTCTTCCTTTATTATATAACCGCAGGCACCTGGGAGTTACCATGTTTTTGTTTGCCCTGCTACATGGCGCATTCAGTATTTATCATTTTCATGCAAAAGGAAATGTAAATCCGCTGGTTTCAGTTTTTACATCCAATACGAACTTTGGTTCGCTGCCGGCATTCCCTTTCCAATCGCTGGGTTTCTTTGCTTTGATCATTTTTTTCCTGATGGCTATCACCAGCCACGATTTCTGGCTGCACCAACTTTCTCCCCGGATCTGGAAAACTTTACACATGTCTGTTTACCTGGCCTACCTGCTGGTAGTCATGCATGTCATGCTCGGGGTGATTCAATATGAAGCCAACCCGGTTTTTGTAATCATTTTATTTGCAGGTTCAGTTATGCTGGTCATCCTTCACCTGCTGGCGGCTTTTAAAGAAAAGAGGATAGACCAGATGAAATTCTCCATTCAACAGGAGGGATTTGTGTATGTCTGTGATGTAAATGATATTGAAAACAGCCGGGCAAAAATATTTTGTATTGACAAAGAAAGGATCGCTGTTTACAAATATGAAAATAATTTATACGCTGTACATAATGTTTGTAAACACCAGGGAGGGCCGTTGGGAGAAGGAAAGATCATTGATGGCTGTATAACCTGTCCCTGGCACGGGTACCAGTATTTGCCGAATAACGGGCAATCACCTCCCCCATTCAAAGAAAAAGTTAGTACCTATGATGTAAAAATCATTGATCATAAAGTCTGGCTGAATCCGGTTCCGTTTGCAGAAGGAACCAAAAAACCGGGGGCATCAATTATTGATTCCTGAGTATTAATTATTTTTTTTATGAAACAAAGTGACTTCTACATCGGCTGGCAACCTAAAGCCCCGCACAGCTTTGCAAAACATATCCGCAGGGTTTTGTTTATGTTAACCATACTGGTAATAGCAGCTGGGATTTTATTAGCCACACAACAAAAGAAATTTTCCACGGCAAGTTTTGAATTCGGTCAACTGACTGAAATAAAAGGCATTTACCGGCAATTCCCGGTACCATCGGTCAAAGTGATGACAAAACAGGATGCCTTTGGACATTTTTCTTACATCACCATCCCGCTCGTGGGTTATGGAAAATCCGGCGCAGAAGGAACTATCGCCGCACTGGAAAAAGAAAAAAATACAAGCCTGGATAAAAAAGAAGTCAGATTAAAAGGGACATTATTATACAGTGATGGTAAAACCTTATTGCAGATCGATCAAAATGATGCCCCCCTGCTGGCCGTTCAGGAGGCGGATTCCAGGCAAAGGTTTTTCCCCGTCATTAAAGAACTGGGTACCGTTGAACTCACTGGTGAGGTCATCGATCCCAAATGCTATTTCGGAGTCATGAAACCCGGGCATGGCAAGCCGCACCGTGACTGTGCCATCCGCTGTATAGCCGGCGGTATGAGCCCTGTATTTTATGTGAGAAATGAAAAAGGAGAAGCGGGGTATTATCTTATCCTGGATGAGAACGGGAAAAAGATGAATGATGATCTGAAAGATTATGTGGCAGAACCGGTATCACTGAAAGCAAAAGCGGTGCAATATGATGATTGGGTTATTTTGTATGTTAACAAACAATCCATTCGCCGGACCGGCGGTCTCAGTTGGTTCAAGTCCAATGATATTTGTTGCGGGACTTCCTGCAAAAAATAAAAATCTTATTGCACTCCCCGGTAAATCGGGTCAGTATCTATTCTTTTCATGATCGTGGAAGGATTCATATATCTTTCTTTTAGCATGGGCCGGTGTGTAAAATCGGGACCTCTCCAGTTTTCCCGGCTCATTTTCTTCCGGATAAAGCTGCTCCATTCCAGCAACTGGTACCCCAGACCATGTGCAATGCAGATAGCATCCGTATTGTATTCAAACCGGTCAATATATTTTGCGGAAACATTTTTAATGGCATGAGCGATAATTTGCCCCGTCGACATTTTTAAAAAATCAGTTACATGTGCCAGTTCATGTCCCATGACGCCGACCTGTGCGTTAAAAGACTGGTTTTTAAAAAGCATGGGCATCAGCATATCTTCTGTACTGTCGCTGATCGTAATTACAAAATGTCTCTTGCGGTGAGATTCAATGACGCCCAACCAGGTAGCTCTTGTGTTTAATGCGGCATGTCTTTTCCGGATGCGGAAAAGAATGGACGTATTCTTCAATTCGGGATAAAAAGACAGTGCAAGCAGGACCTGTTTTTCAAACTGAAGCGGGTATTGTTTTTGGTGACCAAATTCATTTTTTAATTCCCTGTAATATTCTTCTGTCATATCACCGGGGTTCATATACTTCCGGGGTGCCTGGGTCCGGGCAATAAAAGAAACAAATAGAAAGATCAAAAGAAAGATCCCGGTTTTACCGGTACATCGTTTCATACTCAAACAGGCTTTCCTCCCTTTCATTCCAGGCTTTTAAAAACAAACGGTTCCCAATTTCATAAACGATATCCTCTGCTACTTCCTTTTTGTTTTTCAAGGGGTATTCGGTCCGTGAAAAATCATTCCTGATCACCGTTATTTTATTCGTATCATAGCCAAAGGTAGCATCCGAATCATTCATGGAATTCAGGATCACCAGATCAAAGTTCTTCTTACCCAGCTTGCCGATGGCATGTTTCAATTCATCATTTGTTTCGAGTGCAAAGCCAACAGAAAGCTGGCTCACTTGTTTGACCTGACCGAATTCGTAAGCAATATCCACATTCTTTGTCATCCGGATATTAAAAACAGATTCATCTTTCTTTATTTTTTGCGCTGCCACTCTCTCCGGGCGATAGTCGGCTACCGCTGCTGCAAATACGGCCACATCTATTTCATTAAAAAACCGGCAACAGGCCAAATACATCTCCGCGGCCGTATTTACTTTCACGGTTTGCAACCGGGGGTGATTGAGTTCCAGGCAAACCGGGCCTGAAACCAGGAACACTTCAGCACCCTGTTTCAGAAATTCTTCTGCAATCGCATACCCCATTTTACCCGAAGAATGATTGCTGATATAGCGGACAGGATCAATGGCTTCCCGGGTAGGGCCGGCGGTGATGAGAATTCTTTTTCCGTTTAAACTATTAGTTGTCATTTCCTTTAGCATTAAGTGGCAAAAATGCACTCCAAATTTATACCTGTAATAAAAATAAATGTGTCGGGTGTTTTACAAACCCTGAATATTAATCAGAATGAGGAATTATTCGTTCAGGAAGATAATGTCTGCATTTGCCACCGGGTCATCCTTTTTGAAATGGTAAAGCTGTGCAGGATAATAATAGGTGTTATAGTCGTGAGTAAGTTGTTCTTCTGTCAACTTTTCAGAATTCCTGGCAATGGCTCTTTTTAAACCGGTTTGAAAAGAACATTCGACCCAGATCCTGTAATCATAGATGGCCAGGTATTTCTTTTTGAAAAGAAAAATACCTTCAACCAGTAAAATATCGATATCCATCAGATCGTATACCAACGGAAAATATATATCGGCTTCAGTTTGAATACCTTTTGTTTCCAGGCATATGCTTTTATTTTTCTGCAATGGAAAAATCAACTGTTCAAAAAAACCATTCCAACGGAAAATATTTTCATATACATTTTCTGCGGGGTTTTCTCTCTTCAACCTTACAGGCAAAGGATTTTGCCAGGGGTCAATATTGATATTGGCAATCCGGTATCCTTCGCATTCATATCGCCGTTGTAACTGCTTACTGATATATCCTTTGCCGGAAGCATCAATGCCACTGATGGCAACCGTGAATAGCCGTTTGGTTCTATGCCGGCTCTTTGCCAATAAAACATTTTGAAATAAGTTTTCCAGATTTGCCGTCATGAATTTCCATATACTTTGATTACTGGTTCCCTAAGCATTGCATGGCTTTCCGTACAATGCATGAAGATCACTTCAGCCAGCGTTTGTGGTTTTACCCACTCATCAAAATCCGCATCGGGCATGGCTTTCCTGTTTTGTGGTGTGTCAATGGTTCCGGGGACAATAACAGAAGTCACCACATGATGTCCTCTTGCTTCATCATTCATCAGTTCAGCCAGGCGGAATACCAGTGATTTGCCCAATCCGTAAGCTACCATTCCTTTGCTATAATTTGAATCCAGTCCGGCTTTTGACCCGATAATAAATATTCTGCCGTGATTCTGTTTCATCATTTGTACGAATACCGGTCTGGCAATATTGTAAGTGGTTTCAAAATTCAGTTTGTACTGTTTTACAATATCGGTGGCTTTTGTTTCAGTTATTTTTCCCAAAGCAAAACCACCAACTGTTAACACGGCTGCATCAATTCTCCCATATTTTGAAATTACAAATTCAACAAATTGCTGCGAATCTTCTTCATCCGTTACATCAACAACCATTTTTTGAAAACTGTCCGGTGGATAGTTCACTGTCCCCGTATCATTGGATGTTACGGTCCCGATCACTTTATATCCTTCTTCAACAAACTTTTTTACCACCGCCTGTCCAAGATTTCCGGAGGAGCCCGTTACAATTGATATGTTCATTTTTT
>CAZQGZ010000158.1:0-7883 GCA_964592935.1 uncultured Chitinophaga sp.
ACGTAAATTTAGGGCAAAATATTGATAATGACTTCTACGGTAGTTTACAACGGCGGGCTGCGGACAACCTGCACCCACCTGCGCAGCGGTTCTTCCTTTGAAACCGACGCCCCGGTTGATAATAACGGAAAAGGTGAACGATTCTCCCCTACCGACCTTATGGCAACCAGCCTGGCCACCTGCATGATCACGGTGATGGGCATCAAAGCCAGAACCATGGGTTTTGATTTGGATGGGGTTAAGATCGAAGTACTGAAAATCATGAAGTCGGATCCCCGCCGGGTGGGAGGCATTGATTTAATTTTTCATTTCCCGGATCCTTTGAAAGACGTGGATGAAAAAACAAAATCGATCTTAAAACAAACCGGCAATACCTGCCCGGTGCAGTTAAGCATTCATCCCGATATAGAAGTGAAGGTGGATTGGGGGGAATGGAAATAATTTACGTACGGATATCAGCAATCTTATTATGGCAATTTCATTAAATCAATGACCGGTTGCATTCCGGTAGCCTTCCGGGTAAAATATGAATCGTAATTTACAAATTGGGAAAAGAAACCGCAATTCTTCAGGTAAAATTGCCCGTTTTCAACTCCGCCTGCATAATCTTTTCGTTGGCCATTATGAGCCGTGGCATCTGCCGTCAGTTTTGCATTGATTAATTCAGTCCATGTTCCCGACGCCGACCTAGCCCATTGATTATTGTAAAAGGCCTTGCGGCTTTGCCATCCCTCGACGTCAATAAAATTTTCGAGGAACGAATAAATCCCTTTTAAATACGTATTGGTATTGGGTCGATTCCAGGTGGCCATGAAACGCCAGGTTCCTGATTCGGGTGTAAAGAACCAGGAAGAAAATAAAGTGCTTCCTTTCCCATCCGGTTTTCCCTGTGTCAAAAATTTATATGTAGTACCGGCCTTCCAGTTGAATACCAGGTAACTTTGGCCACCTGTTCCTTCCCCTCCGAAAATATTATCAACCACACCGGGACCTTTTCTTACCAATGTGGTTTTTCCATTATCCGAGTCCCAAACTGAAAACAGGACTTTTCGTTCTGTTGCAGAATTAACCTGTATACCGAAATACCCGCCATTAAAACCATTACTCATAAAATAGGAACCGATCTTGTCTTCACCCGCCGGCACCGTTATTTCATTATAAAACCATTCCGTATTATCCGGGGCAGAATAATTTAGATGAACCGAAGGCCCCCGTCTTGACCAATAGAAATTTTTAGGATCATTGGCAAAGATCACGTTGGCCGATGCAGCAGGGCCGCTGATAATGATATCCGAAACGTCAGCAAAGTAATTCCCGGTTTTACTGATTCCTTTCAGATCAACTTTATAATAACCGGGGCTGGTTATCATCATGGAACCAACCGGGTATATTTTATAACCGGGACCTTCCAGTTTCCTCGTAAAATTTAATCCATTTAGAGAAATTTTAATGGCGCTCTTGCCGGAAGGAACTTTGGCCCGGACAGATAAGGTCAGTTTACCTGTTTGTCCCAACCTGAAGAAAACACTGGTTACCGCATTGACATTTGTCCAGTTTCCCAACCCGTTATCCGTAATAATCTCCGAACCGCCGGATACTGCTTGCGTGACAAATGCATTGCCTCCCAAGGGAATACTGGTATTTATAGCCTGGTTCTTTGGGAATATTTTTTTTGAAACGATACTATTTTTTTTGTCGTGATGATCAAAACCTGTTTTATTAATGCCTCTCAGAAAAAGGGCCGGAATAATTATTACGGACAAATAGAGTATGCTGCTTTTCATTGATGGGGTCGTTTTACCCGGAATAAAACCGGTGGTGTAAATTCAATTTGCTCAGAGATGTTAAATTATCGAAATAAAATTTAATTATCCTGAGTGGATCTGTTTATTATTTTGAACAGCCGGAAAACAATAAGGATCTTTCGTTCCTCTCAATATATCGTCAGGTTCCGCTCTTAAGAATCGCATTGCCAGCCGAACAGTCGAGGCATCTCTTTTTATTGCAATATTCATTCTTCAATTCAATCAATGACTGGCTGTCAAATGCGTTTTGGATTTCCATGCCCAGTTGACGGAATCCTTTGGTAATTACATTGTTTTCGGCTGCCGTTTGTTCCAGCCAGTTCACCGCTTTTTCCCTGTACCTGTTCTCCCCCTGATAAACGCCGTAGGCAAATAAAGCCGGGCAAATGGTATTGATGATAATATTATCAATCATCTCTTTCCCCGGTTTTTTCTTTTTGAAAACAGACGATTCATCAAACCGGTAATGATAATGCCAGTAATCATTGGCTGTTACATCAAACAAGCCGGTGATCTCCGTTAAAGTTCCTGCATCCCTGGTTGTTGAAAACAAATGTTCCGTATGGTTGATCAATGCGGCCAACTGGGCCAGCCTGATGGTCGGGAAATTGCCCGGTCTCATTCTCAAAAAATAAACTGGATGTTGAATGGATCTGAGTTTGTACTTTTTTTTCAGGAACAAAAACTCTTTTTGCAAAAGAAGGGGGTAATCTTCTGAAAATTTATCAGACAACAGGCCTGCCTGACCGAACAAGAGAGCTTCCAGCTGATGTATCCGGGTTTTGTGTTTTGCGAGGATACTGACCGGGAGCGACCTGGCCATTGCTTCAAAGGCATCCGCATTGATCCGGGCTCCGAAATTTTTAGCCAGCATCCACCAGAATGTTTCTTCCCAATGATAATGGGTTTGTTTTAAAAAATTCTCCACGACTCTCGCCTTTCGCAATAGTCTTTCTGCAAGAAGTCTTTCTTTCCAGCCTGACCAGGTAACGGTGTGCACTGATGAAATGCAATTTTCACACGAAATAAAGGAAGTTGAATTCATCAGCTCTTCATAACGCTGCAGCATCATTCCGGAAACGCGGCTCTGCAGTTCCAACACGGGGACAGCGGAACGCTGTTCCGCACTTCTCAACGGAACGGAGTTCCGTTGTCCGTCATCCTCCCACACCACGTGAAGAATAACATTGTTATAATTTTTATCATGCTGATGATTATGTTTATTCCAGTCGGAAGTTTTGATATGCAGTTCAACAGTCCCTGCCCAGGTGGTTTTGTCAATTTTTATTTTCGCATCCGAAAAATCAGGGCCCTGGTTTGTGTTGTAATGACCGGGGAATTGAATCTGAATCGTTTCTCCCCCATTCGTCAGCATTTCCGATTTGTTGAAATACTGAAATTGCCAGATGAATTGAAGTAATCTTTCCGTCATTACCGGATATTAAATGAGAAATAAGGAATGAGGAATAAGAAATGAGAAAATGTAACGTACTGAACAAGCATTTCGTTTATTTCATTTTCTAAATATTATTTAAAAAAAATCCTCGTTAAAGAATACTATCCCATCACTATTTCTTATTCTTGTTTCTTGCTCTTGCCTGAATTTCCATCTTTCTTAATTTTTTTATCATTTGCCTCAGCGGTTTCAATACTTTTTAAAAATATTGCCATTAGTTCATTTGCTTCTTTCAGAGCAATATCGACTTTTTGATTAACCACTACCGGTTTTCTTTTTATAATTTTAAGGTTCACTCTTGACTCTCTGATCTCTTTTAAGACCATCTTCATTTTATGCAAAAAATCTGCCCTTGATTCTGCTGCCTGGGCCTCACCATATATCAATGCTGATGCCGTTCCGCTTTTTGATAACTGGTATTCCAGGTTTTGCCCGGCTCTTGAATGAGGTAACAGAGCACAGACATCAAGACACATGCAGGCAAAATCAATCAGGCGGTCTTCCAGGTCGAATTTTGTATTTTTATTTTCCATATAAAAAATTTATAAATGAAAATGAGAAATATAGAATGTGAAAGTGTAACGTTCATCAAGTTGTATTTAATTTGTAATTTCTAATGATCTATTAAAACGCGTTTCATTTCTTACGGAGCGCATACTTTCTAATTTCTCATTTCTCATTTCTTATTTCTTATTTAACATGATATTTCCGGATGAAAACTAATTCACCTTTCTATTCCAGCCATGATGTTTAAACGGAAAAAAAACGTTTTTTACCCGGCAATCTTCTGCAACTCCCGGATAACCCGGCTCACCGGAAGCCCCATGACATTGTAAAAATCCCCGCTGACGGATCTGATCCCGGTCACCCCGATCCATTCCTGGATGGCATAAGCGCCGGCTTTATCGTAAGGTTTGTAATGATCTACATAATATTCTATCTGTTCGACGGTGAGATCATGAAATTCAACTTCTGTCGTATCTGCAAAGGCGGTCTCTTCATCATCCTTCCGGATGACAACTCCCGTTATCACTTTATGCTTTTCACCGGATAATGCCATTAAAATGGTAATGGCTTCTTCCCGGTGAACGGGTTTACCGATGATATGATCATTCAACACCACGATCGTATCGGCAGCCAGGATGATATCGCCTGTATTTCTTTTTTGCTGCACGGCAAGGGCCTTATTCCGGGCAATATAGACCGCAATTTCATCCGGGTTCAATCCCGGGGGGAAATTTTCATCCGTTTCAGCCACGACCACTTCAAATGTCACTTCGGCCCATTCCAGTAATTGTTTGCGGCGGGGAGATTGGGATGCCAGGATGATTTTGTTCATAGATAGAAATAGAAAAAGATCATGGATAAAATGCCAGTGAACATGACCAGTTTGGTGATATTGCTCAGCCGGTGATATTGACCGGCCGTGGTACTTTGTTTCAGTTGAAGCAATACAATGACCAGCGGAAAAATTATAGTTGCCGCACTGTATGCGATCGGCAGCCACCATTGGAATTGTAATATATAAACCTGTATCACGATCAGTAAAGCGATCAATACCACCAGCCAGACGGCCACATAAACCTTGGTGGCATTGACGCCCCAGGCAATGGGCATGGTCCGGCATCCGTACCTGGCATCACCCTGCATGTCTTCCATATCCTTGATAGCTTCGCGGATCAAAGAAATAATAAACGCAAAACCGGCATATAATATCGCCAGCCGGAAAAGTTTATAATGATTAAGATTACCATTCCCAAAAGCATCAGCCAGGTTGACCTTGGAAAAAAAGATGATGAGAATGGTCCAGGCCGTCAGCAGCGATACAACAATATTGCCGATGAGTAATTTTCTTTTGAAACTGGTTGAATAAAACCATAGTAATGCCATGCACAGCATATTGGCAAATACCAGGTACCATTTATGCAAAAAAGGTAATGCCAGGATGGTCAGGACAAGAGCAGTTGTATTCAGCATAAAATGCCAGGCGATGGCCCAGCGGCGGTGAATAACTTTATCGACCACCATCCTTCCGGGTTTGTTGACCTCATCGATATTGATGTCAAAATAATCGTTGATGATATACCCCGCAGCGGCGATCAGAAGAGAAGCTAATGAAAGAAGAATAAAATGAAGAAGGTCATTGGCAGGAATGAACCCCTGGTACAACGGCCGGTAAATACAGAACTGGAACAGGGCCTGTGACAGGGCAATAAAGAAAAGATTGGGAAATCGTACCAGTTTCAGAAAAGCCCCAATCAGATTCATGAACGGAATTTAAAGAAAGTTAAAAAGTATGATCTTTTTGTAAAATTAGAAATAAGAAATGAGAAATTAGGAATGAGAAATTGTTACGTTCATTTATAAATATTTCGTTCGTTGGTTTTCATTCAATGTATAAATAGTGAAACCCGGCATCTTCCGGAATGACTACTTTTAAGTTTCTCATTTCTTATTCCTTATTTCTCATTTATTTTCCTTTAACAGCCTATTTAATTTCAACGGGAAGTAACATCCACCCGGTACTCCCAGCGATCATTCAGCTTCAGCACTTTTTCAATCACATCCCGTACGCAGGCTTCCCCGCCTTTGAGCGGCGAAATATATTTTACGGCTTCTTTTACTTCGGCGACCGCATCGGCCGGGCAACAGGGCAATCCCACAACCGACAAAACGGGAAGGTCGGGCAGATCATCCCCCATATATAACACTTCTTCAGGTTTAAGATTATTGGCAGACATATAATCGAGGGCAAAGGCTTTTTTATCAGGTACCGGCATATGAATATTCCTGATACCCAGTTTTTCAAGGCGGTTCTTTACCTGTGGAGAATCCCCTCCGGATATGATCAGCACATTATACCCGTTCTTATCTGCCATTTGCAGTGCAAATCCGTCTTTAATATGCATCCGTCTTGCCTGCAGGCCATGATCCAGTACCAGGACGGTACCGTCCGTAAGCACACCATCTATGTCAAAAATGAAGGTGGTGATCTTTTGAAAAAGTTCCAGAATATTCATAAAACAATCTTGACTTTGAAGTGACTAAAGACCTGCCTGCCGGCAGGCAAGGCTCATGACTAATGACAATCGGCTATTTCTGGTTATCCCTCCATTCATATACCCAGGCACTCTGGATCATTTCCAGGTGACCTTCGTTGCTTTCCTCTCTTTTACCGGCAAATCCCGGTATCTGCAACACCCATTCCAGCAAGTCAGTGAAACGGACCCGGTATATTTTTCCTTCATTAAAATCATCTCCAAAACGTTCATAAAGTTTCAACGCAATATCCTCATGATCGTTCCAATGTATCGGCGGTTCAAAATGTGACATAATGTGAAAGTATGAAAATGTAATAAATGTGAAAATGTAAAAACTCAGCTAATAGCTAATGTTTAAAAGCAACAGCTTCTCTCTATTCTCCCAAAAACTGTGTCTGGTCGGGCAAAGTTACTTCAATCTCTCCTTCACCTTCATTCAGCAGTGACTGGCATCCCAACCTTGAATTTAACCTAGGATTAACCGCCCGGTCGATGAAATCCTCTTCCCGGTCAGTGATTTCATCAATGAATTCCATCCCCTTGTCAATATAAAGATGGCAGGTGGTGCAGGCACAGACACCGCCGCAGTTGTGATGCAATTCAATGTCATTGGAAAGAGCAATTTCAAGAAGCGATTGACCTGGCTCCACATTTTCGAGGGTGACCGGCTCAAGCCCTTTTTGTTCAAATTTGAATTTTACCTTGTACATCTTTTAATTTCTTATTGGCTTTGCCCGCCTTTGTTTTATACGAAGGCGGGCCGCAAAAGTAACGGTAAATAAAAAAAAGGGCTTACTTGATTGGGAAAAGCTTAAAAAAATGAAAAATAAGGAATAAGAAATCAAAAATGAAAAAGTGTTGCGTTCGGGTTTAAACTTTCCATATATTATTTCACTATACGTTGCCAATTTTAGGATCGTTTCAATACTTCGGGAGCGATACCTTATTAATTTTTAATTTTTTATTTCTTATTTTTTATTTCACCTGCTGAATACTCTCTGTTAGTATTACGTAAATATTTTTTAACCTCGGATGATCCTTCAAAAGCTCCAGGTGCTTTTGAATGGTTTCTTTGTCGCGCCGCAATGCGGGTCCTGTTTGGGCCTGGTGGGGGGATATTTCCTTTATTCTTGAAGCAGTTTCCCCGATAAGGGGCAGCAACTGTTTGAAATCAAGCCCTTCCCTGCTGCAATATTCTTCTGCCAGCACATAGAGATGGTTGACGAAATTGCTTACAAAAACAGCCGCTACATGAAGTTTTAGTCTTTCATCATTCCCCGCCTCAGCCACTTTTTCATCAGAAATGGAATGGGCGAGGATCTGCAGTTTCTTCCGGCTGATGTCATCGCTGCCTTCATAAAAGACCGGGGTATCCGGCAGGGAATTCATTTCCTTTTTTAAACTCTGGAGCGGGTAAAAAACACCATAATGTTCTGACACTTTTTGTAAAACTTCTTTGGGTACGGATGCAGCTGTATGTGCAACCACCTTTCCCGGTAATTCCAGTTCCCCCGCCACCTCATCAATGGCATCATCTGAAACCGCAATGATGTAAACTTCCGCATTCCTGTTGATGGCACT
>CAZQGZ010000159.1:0-7771 GCA_964592935.1 uncultured Chitinophaga sp.
TGCCCGGTTGCTGGATATCGCCGTCCTGGACCATATCATCGTCAGCGAAGATGGTTATTACAGTTTTGCTGATGAAGGACTTTTGTGAGTCTGGAGTCGATAGTCTGGAGTCAGGAGCCAAAGTCACTATAGTTTGAAATTTATTTTAATATGGGTTGGGAAAAGAAGGGAGTCATGAGCCGGGAACCGGGGGAACGAAAATCGTTTAATTCAAAAAGCTATTATTTATGGGACATTACAAAAATCTTTTGGCTTTCAAAAAAGCATATGAATTAGCAATGGAAATTTTTGAGATCTCAAAAAGATTCCCGACTGAAGAAAAATATTCCTTAACTGACCAGGTTAGAAGATCATCCAGATCCGTTTGTGTTAATATTGTTGAAGCATACAGAAGAAGGCGATACAAAGACTATTTTATCAGTAAGCTAAATGACGCCGAAACCGAGAATGCCGAAACCCAGGTCTGGCTTGACTTTTCAAAGGATTGCAAATATATCACTGAACAAGATTATTTAACGTTAACGTCAAAGAATGATGAGGTTGGAAAATTAATCTGGTATATGATCAATAACCCGGATAAATTCATTTAGGACACGGTTGCCCCGACTCCCGACTCCTGACTCCCGACTAACGACTCTCCCTCAAGCCTGCGCCGTCGGTCCCCCGAAATTCATCGGCAATTGAATTTCCTCCAGGTCCTTGATCGGGCCGTTCACCATTTCATATTTCTGGATATTCTCCGTAATGGCTTTCATAAAACGTTTAGCGTGCTGCGGTGTGAGGATAATTCTTGATTTAACCTTGCTCTTGGGTGTACCCGGCATCACATTTACAAAGTCAATAACAAACTCGGCATGAGAATGTGTGATGATGGCCAGGTTGGCATAGCTGCCTTCGGCCACCTCTTCTGAAATTTCTATATTAAGCTGGTTGGGTGGATTTTGCTGATCGGGCATAAATTGTTTTTTTATTACTGGTTCAGGGCACCAAATACTTTTTTGAACGCATTTTCCGGGTTCGCGGTAAATTCATCTATACTGGCAATTAAAGAAAGGTCTTTAATATCTTTAAATTCCCTGATGACACTGGCGGCATTGGGCTTTATTTTTTTGATGCCCTTTCCCTGTGTATCGGTATAATAATAGTCATATTCCAGGTCGAACTGCCTCAATTCTGATTGCACATAATTTTCGGAAACATAACCCAGTTCAGATTTATACCGCTTATATAAGTTGAATCTCGCTCCCGTGCAGATTTCCTGGAAATAGTATTTGTCTTTAATACCCAGTACAGATCCATACACAAATTTCAGGGGATTAAAAATGCCCAGTTCAATATTCTGGTGTATGATAAAAGAGTCGAGGGTGCCGGGTACTCTCGTGAGGGGCTTATCCGGGTTTGAAGTGGAATAAAAATCCACGTCCTGGTTATACGTATTATAACTGATGTAAATATTATACGCCTTTACTTCAGGAGCAAAAATATCCGCAGGATGATGTTCGCCAAAAAGAAAAGAACTGCCAACCACTTTATAGGCGCCGATCAGTTTATACATGCCTTCGCTGGTTTGCTGCTGCAGAAGCCTATTGTGGTTCAAAGCCGGGTCGGTCCATCCGCGGCTGTCCGGCTGTCTTGACACCATCCTCCCTGAATTAGCAGACAAAGAAACCGGAACATTGGATGATGCCTGTGCTAAAGAAAAACTATTCAAAAAAAATACACTTATCGTGCCTGTAAAAAGAAAAGGAAGGAGTTTTTTCATTATTTGAAATTTAGAATTCAAAAGTAATACAAAAACAAAGCTGAATTTAACCCAAATAAAATGAGCCCTGTAACAGGGCTCATTATTGTAATAAAATTAACAGTAGCTAATATGATCTTATTATACCAAAAACAAAAAGTTAGGGCCTTGGTTTTTTATACTTTAAAACCACATCGTATTCCCTCACATTCGCACTTGGGTTCCATCTCCAGGACAGGTGAAATGTCTTGGTAGCAGGATCATATTTATTTACTGCAGGAGGTCCGAGTGGGAAAGTAGGCATGGTTCCGGGGTACCCGGGTGAAACGTATCCGGGGGCGAAACCGGTCCAATTGGCAAGCGTAGCGTTTCCGGAAGCTGCGCAAGTAGCATTATTACCGGCATCCACCGTTATCGAAAAACCATCTATACCGGCAACCTGGAGTGCAGTGGCGCCTCCACCCCATGACCAGTTACCTGCCTGACCAGCAGGGGGTATAGAAACGGAATTTGCTCCTGTAGTAGACATAATCACATCAGGAGTACCAACTACTAAGGATCCGGTTAATCCATCACAACAAATGGGGTTTCCGGGAGAGGAATACCTTTGAACAAAACCCGATACATAAGAATAAATACCATCGTATTTGTTCTTCACAGTAATCTCAACAAGCAGGTCTTTAAGGTTTTTGGCAATCAGATACCCGCCATCAACAGTGCTGATAGAAACTCCAAATCCATAAGTACTGTTTGGACTCATCGCAACAGTTGTCGGAACTGTAATAGGAATATTGACTCCTGTGGCCCCAGCCGGAATCGTAGCAGTCAGAGGTATAGTAAAAAATCCGGCTGCACTAAGAATATTTGCACTATTGGCTGTATTATACGCAGTTCTCAATGCATCATTAAGCACCAGGACAAGATGAACATCTGATTTAGCCGCCAGACCTCCCTCCAGGTTTATCCAGGCAATATTATTTGCAACCTGTGGAGTGGGGGTACTGGCTTCGAGACCGATAGTATTCTTGGCATTGACGGCCAATGGAAATCCAACCCCCGGTGGTTGTGTATCCGGGTCATTGATACCATATGTACGGTTATCAAAACCCTTATCTTTCAAACATCCTGTAAAAGCAACTGCAAGAATTGCCAGGATCAGTGAAGATGACAGTATTTTTTTCATATTTCTGATTTTTTAGTAGACAATTTTTATTAATTAAGATCCCAGAAAACACGGGGGGTGTATCTGCCAACTGTTCCTTCCGCAGCCACATTTGCCGTATTATAGTTATACTCTGTTTGCGGATACAGATAACGAACCGGTATTTGGTCAGCCGGAGTGATCTGTGGTGCAACAGAACGGAAGGGTCCGATACCAGGAGAAGAAGGTCCGCCGCTAAAGCCACCTCCATCACCATATACGAAATTGGTAGTGGGGGCGTTTCCTCCTCCATTGTAAAGTTTAGTTGCCACATCTGTATAAGGAACCCTTCTCCAGTCTGTCCAGATCTCCAGTGTGTTGATACCATTCAATGCAAACCATTTTTGCTGAAGAATGGTAAATAAACCACCCGCCGGGCAACCGACACACTGGGGAACACCAGTATAATCAACATCGGGGTAAGATGCATTATTTGTCAGGTAAGTATTGGCTCCGGGACCAAGAGTCGATGCCGATGCACCCGTAAAAGCCCAACTTGCCTGCTGAGCAGAATATAAAAGAGCAGCCGCAGTAGGACCAGAAGTAATGATACCTCTTTGTCTAGCTTCTGCCTGCAGGAAATAACTTTCAGCTGCAGTAAGGAACCATTGAGGGGCCGTTGCTCCTTTGTTCAGAGCAGGCCCTATACCGGCAACAACTGCTGCAGCATAGGGTGCAACCGGGGGAAGTCCATATGGAACGCCTATTAAACCACCGCTTCCGGCAGTATAAAAACGGCCAGTACGGGGATCTCCGTCAAATTTATAATACTCAATACCCCACTCATTGGCTTTGTAATAAACATTGTTTGCCGACCCTGAACCATCCGTATTGGTTATATACTGGTTGTAAAACGAATTGGGTTTGTCGACCCCGGAATACCCGGGATTTACCTGTGCATCGGCGGTAAGATAACCATTGCCATTTGCATTAATAATTGCAATTTCTGCGGGTTTATCGATTCCGGCTGGAGCGGGAGCATTCGGTAAAGCATAGCAATGAAGAAGCATTCTTAATTTCAGCGTATTGCCCAACTGGTTCCATTTTGCCTTATTACCCTGGAACATGATATCATTGGTAGCAATGTTCTTATTGGCATTGCTTGTAGTAACTACTGCAGCATTAATTAATGCCAGGCCGGCATCTATTTCACGCAAACATTGCTGATAGATGTACAAACCCTTATCGTATTTGGGTGTTGGATTGCCGCTTCCTTTCAGGGCTTCTGTATAAGGCACATTTCCATATACATCTACAAGTATAGTGAAATTATGCGCCTTCATGATACGGGCGATCCCCTCATAAAATCCGGCGCCTGCCTGGGCTGCTTTTAATTGGATGATCTGGTAATCATAATTATTATCATAACAGGCATTCCATACCCCATTTCCAAACCCGGTTGTGATCTGGTAGGTTTCTTCTGTTACATTGGGTGCATAGGTGCCTGATCTGGACCAAAAGCTCATCCAGTTCTGGATGGGTCCCCATTGCCGGGCAATAATACCGCCTGAAGAGTTCAGCGCTGCGGGAAGCACTACATCATAGGAAACCGTACTATCCGTTGGATTGTTGATATTCCTGTTGATGTTGAACTGGCCCTTCCGGCAGCCGGTCCCTGCAGACAAAACAAGAACTGCCAGGGGAACAACATAAATTAATTTATTGAGTTTCATATCTTAATTGATTTATAAGGTTATAACTGGATGTTTAAGGTTGCACCAAAAATCCTTGTTGGCGGTGTATTATCAAGACCGCTGATACCCTGTGCATTTCCAGTTGTATTGGAAAATTCAGGGTCTGTCCATTCATTTGTTTTAGGAAGGAACATGAAAAGATTTCTTCCGCTCAAAGTGAATGTTGCTCCCTTAACAGTATTCTTGGTAAAGCCAAACCACTTGGCCGGCATGTTAAAGCCGATACTAACCTCTCTTATTTTCCAGAAATCACCGCTAACCAGGTAATTTGTATTGGCAGCAGTATTCACAGACTGAGACCAGAAATTATAGCCACCGCTGATCATATAGATGTTTGTATTGGCTACATATTTTGAACCATCCCAGTAAGATGAGTTAGGCATAATAAAGGGCTGGCGTGCATTCTGTGCACTTCTCTTGGAAATACCGGAGAAATCCATACCGGTTCCGATACCACCCGTATAAATCTGGGCACCACCACGATAATCAGCAACTGCACTGAAAGTAAGTAAGTCCTTCCAGGTAACAGAAAGATTCAATCCCAGCAGGTGTTTTGGTGTAGTCCGTCCGAAAGGATGGATCACCGGGTCAACAGTAGGCAGACCTGTGGTTGAGCTGACGATTACGCGACCCTGGTCGTCTCTTATATAGTCGGTAAGCTGGAATGTATAAGCCGGCTTGCCAACAATTACATAGTTACCGTTTCCGATACCCAACTGAGAAACTCCTTCGATAATTTTGGTCACTTTATTATCCTGGTAAGTATAATTTCCTTTCAGGTCAATGGATACATTACGGATCTTAACCAGTGGAGTCAGTCTCAGGTCAAGTTCCAATCCTTTATTTTCAAAAGCAGCAGCATTCAGCCTGGCACTGGTAAAACCGGTAGCCGCAGAATACTGAACGTCCACGATCTGGTTAGAATTGTCCTGTGAATAAACGGTTGCTTCAATATTGATCCTGTTTTTCAACAAACCAATTTCAATACCCGCTTCTTTGTTTTTCACAAATTCGGGTTTGTATTTAGACAACCTGAGCAGGTTGCTTGATGTATAACCGCTCAATGAACCAAAAGGGAATCCAAAACCAAGGCCGTAGGTATTTTCAAGACCCTGTGAACCGAGGTTCACATTACCTGTTTTGGAATAGGCTCCGCGCAGTTTCAGGTAAGAGATAACCTTACTGTTTTTAATAGCAGGTATTGCTTCACTTAAAAGTACAGAGAGGCTTCCACCCGGGTAGAAATAATTAATATTTTCAAAATCGTAGTTATAATAATAAGCAAGACGGCTGTCTAAATCATAGCTTCCTGTTCCTTCAAGAAATATCCAGTTATTATAACCTATAGATAATTTACCAAAGAAACGCTCCAGCCTGGATTTACCATCGCTTTCACCAACTCCCGGTTCGCCCCTGCGTCCAACTACGTTGAACAACTGAGGGAATGCCAGGTTGTTGCTGGAAATGCTCAGGCTCTTGGAATTATCCTCGCGGAATGATTGTCCAAGCAATGCATTGAAATCAAATTTTCCGGCTTTTTTGCGGATAGTAGCAAAGAATTCTGAATTAATCCTGCTTGATGTATTGGAGAAATCAGCAACAGCAGAGTTAAGATCTCCTGACTGAGCAATGGTTTTACCGGTTGCCTTATCAAACGGAGTGTATTGCAGTGCTTCCTGTGTGCTCTTCTGGGTAGCATTTGAAATGGTAGCTCCCAGCCTGTACGTAAACGTAAGCCAGTTTGTTGCTTTTAAGCTCAATTCAAAGTTTCCAAAGATATCTTCAGATCTTCCTCTTGCCCTGAAGTTATCGATCATGAAATAAGGGTTGGAATAATAATCATTGAAGTAACCGCCCGGGCTTGACCAGTAATCAGTTCTCCAGTTTTTAAACCGTGTAACGGGAATTTGCTGAGGCGTATTGATCAGGTTCCAATAAACGGTAAAGTCACGGCCGTTACCAAAACTTGATCCCGCCGTTACATCAAAATTACCTTTTGTATAGTTCACACTGTAAGAAGCTTTGAACCGGTTGTATTCTTTATTACCTGCCATGTGTACAGAGATCCTTTTGTTCACATCTTTTGGCATGATCCCCTGGATCAGCACATTCTGAACACTCAGGTAAAAGTCGCCTGTAGAAAAAGAAACATCAGTCTGGTTGGTAAGACCCGTAGCCCAGAACCTTAATTTTTCTTTCGGAAGCGCTTTATAGGGAACTTTATATTGACTCGGAAGTCCTGTTACAGGATCAATAGGACCATCACGACCAATCTGGCGGACAGAACCATCAAAAGCATCACCATAACACTGGTTTTCGATCGGGTCATACACACCATAACCCAATGCATCAACAGAAGATCCGGATCCGAACTGGTTTTGCAGATCAGGCATGAATTGCACCCGCTCAACCTGAACGGTATGACCAACACTTACCTGGGGTTTTGTTTTACTGCCTCTTTTGGTTGTAACCACAAGGGCTCCGTTAGCTCCATCAGGACCGTAAATCGCTGTTGCGGAAGCCGACTTCAAAATGGTAACATCCGTAATATCATTCGGGTTGATTGAACTTAAATAACCAAGACTGATAGGTACACCATCAAGAATCAGCATAGGCTGGTTGTTTCCGGTCAGTGAACGGATACCTCTTAAAGTGATCCGCGTGTCCTGGAAAACTCCGTTATTAATACCCTGGACGTTTAACCCGGAAACTTTTCCGGTTAATCCGCTTTGGAGATTAACTGATTTGGCCTGGGTAAGTTCCGCAGCTTTTACCTTGGTTACAGAATATCCAAGTTCTTTTGGCTGACGGGTTTGACCAAGGGCAGTTACCACAACCTCAGTACCGATTATTACAAGCCTTTTTACAGCAATTGTAACGGTACTTCCGGTTCCGACTGTAACTTCAGTTGTTTCAAGATTGGCACCTGAAACAACCAACACATCCCCGGTTTTAGCGAGGATACGGAATTGGCCGCTGTTATCGGCCGATACGCCTGTACGGGTACCTTTTTTAGTTACTGAAGCACCGGGCAATGGGTCGCCCTTTTCATCGGTTACAGAACCGGTGATTGTCCGGTCCTGACCAAATGCTAATGCAGAAAACAGCATTAACATCGTGAACAGTGATGCGATT
>CAZQGZ010000160.1:0-7665 GCA_964592935.1 uncultured Chitinophaga sp.
TTATAGTTTGCTATGGGAAAGAAAAAAGGCAGCATTTTAGGGTTAATCTTTGGACTTTTTTTAGTCTTTTTGGTAGTAGGTGGGTTAATCGCACTTCTGCCAGAGGCACTAACAAAATTCATAGTGGGAATATTTATACTTCTCCTTTTTGTATTTGTAATTGCAGCATCTATGAAA
Organism: uncultured Chitinophaga sp.; assembly: GCA_964592935.1. GTDB lineage: Bacteria > Bacteroidota > Bacteroidia > Chitinophagales > Chitinophagaceae > JJ008. Next base: position 178 of record CAZQGZ010000160.1, read on the forward strand.
TAAGGGAAAGGCAAAGAAAAAAAGGAAAGCAAGATAGGTGGCTACCACAGCCCCATGATGTAAAAACACAAAAGACTACGGCATAAAACTGCATAACATATCCTCATCTGTATTTCCTGCATAAGCTGCACCAAGTAATTCATCTGCATCAATACACGGATTTATTCCGTTTCCTTTTGGTTTTTAGCCACGCCACCTGAAGAAATGCTTTCTTTTTTTCGTTTTTCTTTTAAATGTATTTACCATGGAAAAACAACTACGTCTCATTACAGCCTCACAGTTGGCGGTTGACCAATGGAGCAGAGAAACCTATGCGCTGCCAGAGATACCAAAATATGTATTCAGCCGTCATTTCAGGAGACGCAGGGCAAGGAAATACAAAAGGAATGAAACAGTAGTAATTGATCTTTGCAGTGGCTGGTATGTTTTGTGTTATCCAAGTGGCAGAAGACTACTATCAGCATTACCATTTTGACAAAAAAGGACAACAGGAAGCCTGTGAATGGATTACATTATGTTCCTGATGCAGTCTATCAATATAAATTTTTGGCTGCATTATGTAACTAAATAAACATCGTAGCTTAATAATTCTATCGGTTAATTGACTAAATTTAATTGCTATTTGAAACAAATATTTATTAACCAAGTATGTGGTTTTTTGCTTGCAAATGCTTGCAAATTGTAAGTGCTGATTGGTGAAATGCTTGGTGGTAAAGGGTTTGAGAGGAACGTTCTTAGCTTGTAAGGCAGATGCTCTGAACCAGCTGAGCTAAACTCCCTTGCGAAAATAGTGAAGCAAACTTTTTACGGGAGTGCAAAGATAAGGTTGAGGAACCTTCTGCCAAATTTTTTTACATCATTTATCCCTGCGAATGCAAGGCCATCCTGTTCCCTTCCGTATCTGTAAAAAATGCCATGTAACCGATCTCTGGCCCGATCTGCGTTTTCGGCATCAGGATCTTCCCGCCGGCTGCTTCGATCTTATCGAGCACCCGGCTGAGATCAGGATTCCCGTTCAGGTAAATGACAGCGCCATCCATGGAAGGTTTGTGCATGGGCCCCTGCACCAATGCACCGTTTGCTTTTCCGCTTCCCATAGTCCAGGGAAACATGCCCATCTTCATACCCATCATATCATCCACTTGCATTGTGATCCCGAATATGGTTTCATAAAATTTCACCGCCCTGTTGATATCAATGGCCGGTATCTCAAACCAGTTGAGGCTGTTGGTTGTTGCATCCATAATTTTTTGTATTAGACAGAAAAGGTATTGATAAAAAATATGAAATGGCTGACCGTTCATAAATAATTTTTACCTTTGTTTCCCGATGCCAATGGAGAAATACGACATACAAACTGAAAGCCGGGAGGAAACAGGCCTGCAGACACTGCAGGAAGAAACATGCAGCCTCGTGGTATGGAATGATAACGTAAATACCTTCGAATGGGTGATCGAAACCCTGATGGATGTTTGCGGGCATACCCATGAACAGGCTGAACAATGTGCGTACATTATCCATTACCACGGAAAATATGCTGTGAAGAACGGCAGCTACGAAGATCTCAAACCACCCTGCGATGCCATTACTGAGCGAGGCATCAATGCAACAATAGAAATTACTGCAAATTAATTAGTTTTTTTACTACGTATTTTCCCGTATTCCATTTCTTTTTTTTACGGATGCTTGTATTATTTTCCAGGCAGGTATATTTTGCACTATCAATTATAGTTAATCTACTCCAAAATCCACCTATGAAGAACAATCTACGATTCTTTATTGTTGCTTTTTCAGCTTTTCTTTCAATGGGTCCAACAGTTTCTGCTCAGAGAAACGAGGCAGAAGAAAATGAAGAGATCGAGGAACAGGGCGCCGGGATCTCCAGGCGGCTTGAACATGAGATCAATATTACGATGGATCCCATACTTGGCTATGTACCAAAAGACAGGCTGATCAATGCCTATGATCAACGACAAAACCGCATACAGAACCGTACGAACAGGACCGCTGCATTTACCTGGACAGAAAGAGGACCAAACAGTGATGCTGTCGGGTCCAGCAATGGCAATACAAGACCGGGAAATGGCAAAACCTCGGGAAGAGTGAGAGCCATCTGGGAAGATCTCGGTGATGCAACCGGGAAAACCGTTTGGGTAGGTGGTATTGATGGCGGACTCTGGAAGACCAATGATATAACCGTAACCTTACCGGTATGGACTCCCATCAATGATTATTTTGGCAATCTTGCTGTATCCAGTATTTGCCAGGACCCGTCAGATATCAATATCATGTATTTTGGCACAGGTGAAAAAGCCACCAATGCGGATGCCGTTCGCGGCGCCGGCTTGTGGCGATCAACCGACCATGGAATCAACTGGACATTCATGCCCGGTACAGAAAATTTCTGGAACATCAGTAAAGTGGTTTGTGATGCAAGCGGCAATCTTTATGTGGGTTGCAATTCACGTTCCAATAACCAGGGCATACAACGTTATACAAAAGCCACCGGCATATGGACCAATATCACTCCCGCAGGTCTTGACCCACGGGTTCCTGAAATAGAACTGAGCAGTACCGGAAGATTGCATATTGTCTGCGGTTATTTTGATACCCCGGTTGGAAATGCAGGTTACCGGTATACAGATAATCCTGCAACAGTGACTTCTGCAGACTGGATCTCACCTGCAACTGTGTTTACTCCCTATAATGTGAATGTGGAACTGGCTTGTAGCGGAAATACTTTATATGCATTGCCATCCAATACCAGTTACCAGGTATTGACGATTTATAAATCAACCAATGGTGGTGCCAACTGGTCTGCGATTCCTTCCACGCCCCCTTTTACCAATGGACAGGGATGGTATTGCATGGCTGCGGCCATCGATCCGAATAATGTCAATAATGTTATAGTCGGAAGTCTTGATTGCTATAAAACAACCAATGGCGGCACTTCCTGGACAAAAATTTCAGAATGGGTGGGCACAACCGGCCAGTATGTACATGCCGACCAGCAAATAATCACCTGGCGCAACAATAACCAGGTACTGGTAGGATGCGATGGTGGTGTACATTATTCATCGAACGGAGGCACTTCATTCCAGGACAGAAACACCGGACTGCGGATCAAACAATTTTATTCGGTTGCCATACATCCTTCATCTACCGATTATATGCTGGCAGGTGCGCAGGACAATGGCGTGCACCAGCTTTCAAGTCCGGGCTTAGGAAATTCCGTGGAAGTTACCGGTGGCGATGGCGCTTTTGTTCATATTGACCAGGACCAACCCGATTTTCAATGGGGCTCCTATGTTTACAACCAATACAGGAGAAGCACCAACGGCGGAGTATCCTGGAATTATATTAATTATTCCAATACAGAAGGAAGATTTATTAACCCGACAGATTATGATGATGCAAATAATATCATGTATTGCAGCGGAGCACAAAATACATTTGTGAGATGGAATGATCCCCAAACCGGCAGCACTTTCACGTCTGTTCCCATGGCAGGACTCAATACCGGAACGGTATCTGCAGTTAAAGTTTCTCCTTATACAAGCAATACCGTTTTCTTTGGCGGCGGCCGCGGTGGTGTTTCACCAACACTGATCAAAGCGACAAATGCAAATGCCACCCCGTCTTATACCAATATTATCGATCCTGCCATGCAGGTTTTGAATACAAACATTTCCAGCATTGAACTGGGTCCCGATGAAAATAATATCATTGTCGCTTTTTCCAATTATGGCATCAATAACGTGTGGGTGACTGCCGATGGTGGCGCCAACTGGAGAGCAATTGACGGAAATTTACCGGATATGCCCGTCCGTTGGGCACTGTTTCATCCTGATGATCCTACCAAAGCCATCATTGCTACCGAAACAGGTATATGGCAGACAGAACTGATCAATGGCGCGTCCACTACCTGGGACCCGGAAACAAATTTTCCGAATGTAAGAACCGATATGCTGCAGTACCGCAGCATCGACAGAACCCTGGTTGCAGCTACACATGGAAGAGGAATATTCACCACAACAATTCCCGGCGGCACCGCAACATGCGGTACAGTAACCGGTTTAAGTACATCGGCCATCATGATGACGACAGCAACCTTAAACTGGTCTGCATTAGCAGGGGCCAATGATTATGATGTTTACTATAAACCTGCTTCATCCAACACCTGGATCCTTGCCGATTCTGCCAATACAACACTTTCAGTCAACCTCAGTGGTTTAACGGCAAGTACAACTTACAATTGGAGAGTAAGGGCCAATTGCACTGAAGCATCCGGATCATTTTCGCAGGCACAGTTCACTACAGCATCACCGCCTACCTGCGGTACTGTGACAGGATTAACCACGACATCGATAACATATAATTCAGCAACTATCAAATGGTATGCCCTGAGCGGTGCAAATGATTATGATGTGGATTATAAACTGGCATCATCCGGCACATGGATCAATGCCGCGACGGCCACTACTTCGCTGTTGATAAACCTGACCGGGTTAACGGCCAGTTCATTATACGACTGGAGAGTAAGGGCCAATTGTACAGGAGCAACCGGAAATTATTCACAGGCACAATTCACCACCAGCGCTACCCCAACCTGCGGAACCGTTACTGGTTTAAAAACATCGAGTATAACCTACTCTTCGGCTGTCCTTACCTGGTCTGCATTAACCGGCGCCAATAATTATGATGTGGATTATAAGTTGTCCTCAGCCACAACCTGGATCAATGCCGCCTCAGGAAATACAACACGTTCCGTAACGTTGTCCGGATTAACAGCCAGCACCGTTTATGTCTGGAGAGTAAGGGCCAATTGTTCCGGATTTCCCGGACCATATTCCCAGTTGCAGTTTACCACGGCGGCACCTCCCACCTGCGGCACTGTAACGGGTCTTGCAAATTCTGCCATTACAACGACCAGTGCAACCGTAAGCTGGTCTGCATTGACAGGTGCAAGTAATTATGACCTGGATTACAAATTGGGTTCATCCACTACCTGGATAAATGTTTTAACTGCCACCACATTACGAACCAAAAACCTGACCGGCTTAACGGCCAATACACTTTATAACTGGCGTGTAAGGGCGCATTGCAGTAACGGAGGAACCGGTGCATATGCCCAGTCACAGTTTACCACACTGCCTCCCCCCTGCCCGGATATTTTAGAACCCAATAATACATTGGCCACCGCTGCTCCCATTTTAACAGGCATCAATAATAATGCATTGATCGCAGCCAAGACCGATTATGATTATTATTCTTTCAGCAATACGATCGATAGTATGCGAATCAAAATCACCTTGTCGACCCTCCCGGCCAATTATGACCTGAAATTATATAAATGGGATGGTACTTTACTGGCCACATCTGCCAAATCGGGTACGTCAACAGAAACGATCATTTATAATGCGAATCAAAGTAACCAGGTTGGCATCTATAAAGCTTATGTGTATGGCAATAAAGGTGTTTTTAATACCACACAATGCTATACGTTGCTGGTTCAAAAAAGTCCATCCAATTTTACCATGCCGAATCCACCAGGTGCAGAACTGACCAATACGGAAGCTCCGGAAAACATACTACTAAAACAGGCAGGGTTGAAAATCTATCCTGTCCCTGCATCGGGGAATGTAACCGTTTCATTTGATGCAAATGAAAAAGGGAAAGCAGAAATTATCATTCAGGACCAGCTCGGAGCCATCCTGATGAAAAAAGTGGTTGGAATTGACCGGGGTATTAATTTTTACAACCTGGATATAAACAGGCTTCCGAATGGTATTTATGGTGTAAAAGTGAAACAGGATAATGATATGAAGATGCAGAAGCTCATCATACAACGATAATTAAAAATAGCATACAACGAAAGCCGGTCAACAGCCGGCTTTTTTTATGGAACTCATTTGCCAACTCCATTTACTTTTACAGCGCAGAATGGGTTTATTTATTCTCGATAAAACAATCTCTTTCCCTCCCGTTGATCTGGCAGAGCCCGATGGATTGCTGGCTATCGGCGGCGATTTGTCAACGGAAAGACTATTGCTCGCATACCGAAGCGGCATCTTTCCCTGGTATGAAGGAGAACATATATTATGGTGGTCACCGGATCCGCGGTTTGTTTTGTTCCCGGGAGAATTAAAGATCAGTAAAAGCATCAAACCGTTATTAAGCAGGAATACATTTGAATTTACCACCAACAAAGCATTTCCGCAGGTCATTCATTATTGCAAAAAGACAAAACGTCCGGGCCAGCAGGGAACCTGGATCACCGATGAAGTTGAAAAAGCTTATTGTAAAATGCATGAACTGGGATGGGCCCACAGCGCTGAAACATGGATGAACGGAACATTGGTTGGCGGACTTTACGGTATCCGGATCGGGAACGTATTTTTTGGCGAAAGCATGTTCAGCCAGGTCAGTAATGCATCCCGGTTTGCCTTTATAAAATATGTTCAGCAATTAAAAGAAGAAGGCGTTGAACTGATCGACTGCCAGGTGTATACCGAATACCTCGAAAGTTTCGGAGCGAGGATGATTGAAAGAACGGAATTTATTGAAAGATTGAAATTGTTGGTTATTGTTTATTGATTATTGCGTGATGAATATACTATTACTATTGTTTCAGTCGGGGAATATAATTTACTAAAGACTCAACAATCAATATGTCAATATTCAATGTTCAAGTCGCATAGCAAACTACAAAAAGTTTTACTAAGGTCTTTTTGCTATAATTCAGGATGCAGGCTCTGACTTGGACATTGAATCTTGATTCTTGAATCTTGAGTCTTTTCCTGAATAAACTCAATGTCAATATTGAATATTCAAATTTAAAACCTGCTTCCGAGGTAGTGCGGCAGCATTGCCCGCCAGGTATTCCAGTCGTGCGGCCACTCTTCTCCCCATACGTCCAGTTCGTACCAGATTCCTTTATCATAAAGTATTTTGGCAAATCGCCCGCTGGCGCCGGGATCTTCATAGGAACCGCTGCCGGTAAGAATATGAATGTTCTTGCTCTTTCTTATCTGTTCCAGTATCCCGTGATCATCGAGGTTCGACATGAAATGAAGGGGGCTGTTGAAATAAACATCATCGTCATAATGACCCTTGGTATATTCCGTAAGATCATATACACCGCTCATGGCAATAACGCCGTTGATGATATCCGGGCGCTTGAGAAATAAATTCATGCTATGCAGGGCCCCGAATGATGCACCACAGGTAATGACCGGGGTCCCGGCGCCGGTAGTATGGCGGATAAAAGGAACCACTTCCTCAAAAACATATTGATTCCATTGCTGGTGACGGGCCGATTTATACCGCGGGTCCAGTTTATCATTCAGCCAGCTATCGTTGTTGATGCTGTCGATAGAAAATACTTTCACCTGACCCGCATTCACAAAAGGTTTCAGATGATCCATTAACTGGAACCGCTCATACTCCAGGTAATCGGCCGCAGCCGTGGGTACCAGCAATAAGGCA
>CAZQGZ010000161.1:0-4240 GCA_964592935.1 uncultured Chitinophaga sp.
GTGGAACGAAAAAACTATCCCCTTGCCATACGATATGCCCAAAAAGCCATTTCCAACAAGGAAAGCAAGAACAGACCTCCCTATGGGGCTTTCGAGGTTTTGTACAAAGCCTACAAAGGACAGAATAAGTCAGACAGCGCCCTTTCTGCCTATGAAAAATACTGGGAACTGTATTCTCCCAAACTCATCGCCGAAAAAGACAACCTGGTCCTGGAAGTAGAACAGCAATTTCAGCAGTATAAAAAGGACAATGAAATTGCCCTGCTGAAAAAAGACAGGACGTTGGGGAAGACCCAGCGAAACGGCGCCATTATTGTTGCCGCATTGCTTGCGGTCGCTGCATTTCTTTTTTATACACGTTTCCGGCTAAAGAAAAAAACATCTGATGCCCTGGCGCTGAAAAATAAAGAGATAGAAAAACAGAAAGAACAGATACAGGGATCACTGGCTGAAAAAGAAACATTGTTGCGTGAAATTCATCACCGGGTAAAAAACAACCTGCAGATCATTTCCAGTTTATTAAACATCCAGTCTTCACACATACAGGACGAAAATGTATTATCCTCCATCCAGGAAGGGCAAAGCCGGGTGCAGGCCATGAGCCTGATCCATCAGAATCTTTACCAGTCGGAACATTTAAGCAATGTGGACATTCAAAATTATTTGCAGCAATTGGTAGCTTACCTCGCTGAGATGTTCGCCGGGCAATCAAAAGATATTAAAGTAACCGTAGATGCCCCCGATATAAATTTTGATATTGACACAGCCATCCCGCTTGGACTTATCATCAATGAACTTGTTTCCAACGCCTATAAATATGCGTTTGACAAACATGGAAAAGGGAATATCAATATCAGCATTAAACCAAAAAGCGGGGATGATTATGAACTGGAGATCCGGGATGATGGCAAAGGTTTGCCACCGGATACCAGCCCGGAGAAAAGCAGTTCACTGGGATTGAAACTGGTGAAAATCCTGAGCCGGCAGTTACGGGGAACTTTTAGTTCCAGATCTGACAAAGGCGCAGTATTTTTAGTACAATTTAAAGACCTGAGGGCTTATCAGTCCTCCTAATCATAAACCTCCACATGATTAATATACTGATCGTAGAAGATGAACTGATCATTGCTGAAGACATGGCCAACATGCTGGAAAAAATGGGCTATGAAGTGACCGGCAATGCTATGGATGCGGAGGAAGCCATTGACTTTCTTAATCAATCAAAACCTGATCTGATCTTATTAGACATAAACCTCGGAGGTAAAAAAGACGGTATCACTTTAGCAGGAGAGATCAATGAGAAATACCGGGTGCCTTTTATTTTCACTACTTCGTATACCGACGGGGCAACCATTGAACGGGCAAAAAAAGTAAACCCCATTAATTACCTGGTAAAGCCCTATAAACCCGAACAGCTGTACACGGCTATTGAGATCGCCATGTTCAATATCGCCAAACAACATGAGAAAGAAGTTGCTGCTTCTTCAGAAAATGAAGAGGGCCTGATCATTAAAGATGCGCTCTTCATCAAAGAAAAATACCGCTATACCAAGATAAATATCTCCGACATTCTCTGGATAAAAGCCGAAGGGAACTATCTTGAACTGCATCTTGCCAACAAAAAAGAACTGATAAGGGCCACCTTGGGTTCTTTCTTAGAAAGACTGAACCGGAAAAATTTTTTCCGAACGCATAAGTCTTATGCAGCCAACCTTGATCATCTTACCCGGTTTGAACCCACTTCCATTACCATTAATAATTCAGAAATTCCCATTACAAAGAACTACGCCGATGAGCTGGTAAAGCGATTGAATGTGATCTGATATTGCAGTAGTGACTCAGTTTGAAATTGAACCACGAAGTCACAAAGACACGAAGTAGCACAAAGCTATCTTGGTGAAGCCTTTGTGCCTTGGTGCCTTTGTGGTTTTTTCTAATATTTTTCTTAAATGAGTCATTACCGATATTCCTTCCACTCTCCCACATCACCGGTGCAGCCCGTTTCATCACAAGCCCATCCCTTTTCACCCCAGTTATTTTTTTTGGGTTATTATTCTTCGTTATTTTAGCCTGATCTACAAAAACCAAAAATAGCTCAAACATGAAAAAGGTATTATTAACTATGCTGCTATTGGCAGCCGGTTTATTGCCGAAAGCCCAGAATGTAGGTATTGGCACCACTACGCCTGCAGATAAACTGCACATCGTTATTGGAAACAGTGCAAGTGGCGGTTTATTAATTGGTGAGGCTTCCAAAAGAATCGTTTTCCTTGGAGATTCTACTACCACAAACGAAAACGGGGTTTTACGTTTATTTAATAATTCGGAAACGGAGAATGTAAGAATCGGGGCTAATACAGACAGCTGGCTGTTGGGTGGAAATCTTGGTATAGGCACCAATACTCCTTTAGCAAAGCTTCATATATCCGGAAGTTTTAGATTAGAAAATGGCAGTGAGGCCGTTAATCGTCTGATGATGTCCAGTAATAACGGAACTGCAACCTGGACCGATCCATCTGCCGCAGGCCTTGTTTTGGGATCAGGCGCTGCCGGACGCCTGGCATACTGGCAAAGCAGTGACAGCATTACTTCAAGCAGTAAATTATTTTGGGACAATACCAATAGTTCCTTAGGCATTGGCAACAGTACTCCATCTGAAAAATTAGATATTGTACTTGGGGCTTCAGAGAGTGGAGGTTTAAGAGTTGGGGAATCTTCAAAAAGGATAGCTTTCTTAGGAGATTCCACCACATCTTCAGAAAATGGTGTATTGCGTTTATTTGATAACGCACAAACCGAAACTGTCAGGCTTGGAGCTAATACAGATAGTTGGTTGATGGGCGGTGACCTGGGTATCGGAACCATTGTGCCAACATCCAGGTTGCATGTCTACTCGGCTGGTGATAATACGATACCCCTGCAGGTCAACAAAAGCGGCGGTTTACAATTATTCAGAATTTTGCAGGGTGGTGTTGGAAATGGCGCCTTAAGTGTTCACAATAGTACAGGTGATACCTCAGTCTATGTAAATTCTAACGGAAACAGCTGGTTGTTGGGAGGTAATCTGGGTATTGGGACTTCAAACCCAACAAATGAATTAACCATTAATTCGGCAAGCCCGGCTATTCAATTACAAAACTCAGGTGTTTCTAAAGGTTTTCTTTCCGTTATTGGAGATGATATGCTAATTGCAACTAACAATGGAAACACAGGAAATTTAAAGTTAAAAACTGATGGAACCGACCGTCTTACCATTAACAGTATCGGCAATGTTGGCATTGGCACAAACTCCCCCACGTATAGGTTAACCATAAAAGGCACAGACCCTCAAATACAACTGCAAGATAACAATGGGACTAACCTTGGTTTTTTTGCCCTTTCTTCAACCTTTAACGACGTGAAAATTGGAACCAACAGTGGCAATGACGGCGATTTTATAATCAAAACTAATGGAAGTGACGCAGTATATGTGAACCGCTTTGGAGATGTTGGGCTCAATGCTCACCCATATTTTGGCGGAAGACTTTTGCAGATTTTTGGAAGTGGCCATCAGTATGCGCTCTATGTTGAAGGGTTGCCGGTAAGGGATAATGGCCTAACAACCTGGTCTGTTCTTTCAGACCGCAGGTTAAAAAAAGATATTCATTCTTATGATGATGGATTGCAACAGCTATTGCAGATCAATCCTGTAAGATATAAATACAATACTGATCTTGTTAAGAAAGACACAGCAGAGGTCATTGGTACCATTGCCCAGGACCTGCAAAAAATTGCGCCCTACATGGTAACAACAGACAAAAAAACCGGCTATCTCGGAATTGAATACCATGCTCTGTTTTTTATGATGATCAATGCTTTTAAAGAGGTCAACAATATGCTGGAGGCTTCTAAAGAAAGGATCAGCGTTTTAGAGGCCGCCCTGAAAAACCGGGAGCCCCAAACCATTTCCGTACAGGATAAAAAGCTGGAAGAAATGCAGAAGCAGATTGACGAACTGAAAAAGTTGCTTGAAACAAGAAAGTGATCATCTAAAATTTACCATTATGATCCCGTCAATATTATATAAACCCGGACCAGGCAATCAACATATGCTGATGCTCCCCACCTGCAAAGGACTTGAGTTCATTGACACTTCTACCCTGGTAAGAGTGGAGGCCATGAGCAATTACAGCAAGTTGTTTTTCAGCAATGGGAAAACACTGGTGGTGGCTAAGGTTTTACAATGGTTTGAAGAAAGCCT
>CAZQGZ010000161.1:4340-7648 GCA_964592935.1 uncultured Chitinophaga sp.
GCAATGGGAAAACACTGGTGGTGGCTAAGGTTTTACAATGGTTTGAAGAAAGCCTGTCAGCTTTTCAATTTATCAGAACACACCGTACTCATTTAATCAATAAAAATTTTATTCATCAATATATACATGCAGACGGCGGCAAGATAAAATTGCACAACGGGGAATGTATCGATGTGTCAAAAAGAAAGAAAAGTCATTTTCTGAAATGCTGGCTCGCAACTGCAGCGTGAATTTATTTTCTTCGCTACTCAGATCCCGCCCGTAATGGGTGGGATTCTTTTTTAACCGCCGTCAGAGCTTGCTCCGATTTATCGGAGGCTTTCAGCCGCTGACGCGGCAAGCTACAAAAAAACCGGCACCTGCGTCCTCATAAAAATTCATATCAAATACTGCTAACTTTACCAGCGGGTTGAAAATCCAAAAAAAGGCAATGGTTCCGTTTCAAAAATATTAAAATGAACCACAAAAGACGCCGGGACACCATGACTACTTTGTGTTACTTCGTGTCTTTGGGTCTTTGTGCCAGCCTGCCGGTAGGCAGGGCTCAAATTCAAACTATACCACTATCAAAAAAGCTATCATTACAAACAACAATTCATTACAATGAAAAAAACAATTACTTACCTGGCGTTGATCATGTTCTTTGTAATGGTAAACAGTTCCAGGAGTTTCGCACATGCTGCACAAACCGATGCAGAGAAATATCAATGCCCGATGAAATGTGAAGGGGATAAAACCTATGACCAGCCGGGCAAATGCCCCGTCTGCGGGATGGCCTTACGAAAAATAATTGCTGAACCGGAAGTTTATCGCTGCCCCATGAAATGCGAAGGCGAAAAAACCTATGATAAACCCGGCAAATGCCCGGTATGCGGCATGGCATTAAGAAAAATAACAGCGCCTGAGATCTACCGCTGCCCGATGAAATGCGAGGGAGAAAAGACCTATGACAAACCCGGTAAATGCCCCGTCTGCGGTATGGCCTTACGAAAAATAAATCCAACGGCCGTTACAGAAAATACTGCCGCAAAAAAAAATAAAGTAAAAATATCCGGCACGATGATGAAAGTGATGCGACAGGGAGAACTGGCCGCCACGATCAGCCTGGATACGATTTCAAACAAAGAACACCTGTACGGAATCGGCCCGGTTGAATATTTGAAAGGCGAGCTGATGATCCTGGACGGCAGATCATACCAGTCAACGGTTACTACGGATAACAAGATCCTGGTTGAAGAAACTTATAAAGCCAAAGCCCCTTTCTTTGTGTATGCCAATATTGAGAACTGGAAAGAAATCATTTTACCTGACAGTGTCCGGACCATTCCTCAACTGGAATCCTTTCTTGATCAATCCACAAAGAATCATTCCCGGCCATTTGCTTTCCGGATGACTGCAAAAATGGAAAAGGCCGAACTGCATGTGGTCAACCTGCCCGCCGGCACTGCGGTTCATTCACCGGAAGATACACACCAGGGTCAATTATCTATTAAATTGAAAAATAAAAATGCCGAACTGGCCGGATTCTTTTCCACGACACACCAGGGTGTGTTCACACATCACGACAGTTTTGTACATATACATCTCATCACATCTGACAAAAAGAAAATGGGGCACCTGGATTCCATGATGATCAAAAAAGGAACGGCCAGGATTTATATACCGGCTGAGTAATAAATTATATCCGCCGTCAGAGCTTGCTCCGATTTATCGGAGGTTTTCAACCGCTGACGGGGATTAAAAAAACCCCCGGTAAGAATACCGGGGGAACAACTAAAAAACATAGCGTAATGCTAAGGCTTCATTGGAACGAAAAAAATTTTACTCTTCTTACTACGCTTAGAATGACAATTGTCATCCTGCCTGCCCCGACGAATGTCGTGGGAGCGAAGCGAAGGATCAGTCGGGTTTCTTCCCGTCTAAAAAAGTATTGATGGTGCTGATGGTTGTTTGATTCTTGTCGTCGGTCTTGACCTCGTAATTGCTGTAAAAATTCTCAACCTGGCTACTGCCGGTATGCAGTTCCATATTGCGGCGGATATAAGCCGGCACAGTCTCAAACTCATTATTGGGGTCAGCAGCGTTAACATTGAACGATAAGTTTCTCAACTTATGCAGTCGTTCTGCCGCCCTACGTTTTTGCTCTTCGGTTTCGTCCTGCAGTGCAGAATCCTCAACCTCGGGAAACAAAGGTGCCTGAGCCTGATGGGCCAACGGCATATCCGCCGCTGGAATGTCGTCCCGTTCAACCAGCTGCATTTGCAGATCCAGGAGTTCTTCCTGTTCATCGCTGGCAGCTTTGGCCGATGAGACCGGTTCTTCCGCAGAAGTATTGGGGGTAACGACCCCTGGTTTTGATTCTGCGTAGATATTGGATGGTCTGGCCAGATAACCACCCGATGCTGCAGACACCGGGGTTGTACTAGTACTATCTTTTATACTGAGGGTTAACTCAGGATCTTCTTCTTTAATTTTTGTTGAGGGAACGGATGGTTTTTGTTGCAACGAATGTAAGCTTTCATTGCTAACCTCAACTGACATTTTACCAACTGCTGACATCTTATCAACCGTAGATGTACTATTATTTTCTGAAATATTACTAAGTAATTTTCCGGTAGCCTGCCCCTCCGGTTCTTTTTGTGAAGGTTGCAATTCGAAATGAACGATGACCGGTTCTTCTTTGATATCTGTCATATCAATCACCGGGGCCGTTGCAACCGGGAATTCCTCCACCAGTTTCGGCATCAGGTAGTCTGTTGCACTAACGGTTTCCGGCGCTTCATCCATGACCAGCATTTCTCTTTCTGGTGCTGCAGGGATTTCAACAGGTTCAGCAACCGGTTTTGCTTCCTCCGGCTGTCCCAAAACCATAATGATCTTCTCTTCCTTTTTCGGTTCTTCTTTTTTCGGCACTACCGGGGCAAACGGATCCTTGTGTTCAAAGCCCGTTGCGATAAGTGTGATACCGATCTTATTGCCCAATGTGTTGTCATAACCCATACCAAGAATTACATCGGTGTCTTCTCCCGCCTGCGAAAGCAGGTAATTCTGTATCACTTCCACTTCATCCATGGTAAATTCATGTTCACCCGTGGCTGAGTTAATATTAATAAGTATCCATTTGGCACCTTTGATATCGCTGTCATTCAGCAACGGAGAATTCAATGCTTCTTCAATGGCTTTTTGCGCCCGGTTCTCCCCGGATGCAGATGCATTGCCCAGGATGGCCACACCACCGTTACGCATCACCGTACATACATCGGCAAAGTCCACGTTGATCTGCCCGGTGCTGTTGATCACATCGGTGA
>CAZQGZ010000162.1:0-7293 GCA_964592935.1 uncultured Chitinophaga sp.
GATAATAGCGATTTAAGAAATCAATTCGTGTAATCCGTGAAATCCGTGGCCTTTTTTTCAGCTACGAATTACACGAATGAGTTTTTGGGATTCGATCACACGAATTATTGCTGCGCAACTTTATGAAGACCGATACACAACTCAGGCAGGGTTTAGTAAAATTTCATTCTTTTAATTTTAATTCGTGCTATCCGTGTAACCTGCCGGCCGGCAGGCGGGTTCGTGGCAACCCCATCCATTTTCGTAAAATCACTTAGTATATAAGCTTTTCATGGCCCCGGAAATAAAAAAACAAATCATTTTATTAACTACTAACCTTTTTCTTTTTCTACTTTAGATCCGAGAACCAATAGACCAGAAAACCAGTAATCCGATACCAATGAGAACCAGTGTACTTTATGTACGGCTGACCGTACTTATCTGTATGTTAACATTCTACTCCACCCGAACCGATGCCCAATCCATCAGCTCGCCTGATGGTAAAATAGAATTTGGCCTTGGCATTGGTCCCATGTTTTTCCTGGGTGACCTGGGTGGAACGGCAGGGGTTGGCGAAACATTTATCAAAGACCTCAACCTCCCTTTAACCAAACTCAGCAAAGGAATTTATCTCGAGTATTACCCTTCCGAATGGGTGGGGCTTCGTGTAGCCGGTAATCTTGGCTACGTGGAAGGCGATGATTCCCAGGCTCCGGCAAAAGGCGGGGATGAAGAAGACCGCAAATACAGGAACCTGAACTTTACATCCAAAATCAATGAAGTGTATGCGGCCATTGAATTTTACCCAACCGTTTTCTTTGAAAAATATGAAGGCCTGAAGGGAAAGTTAAGGCCTTACCTGCTGGGCGGTGCCGGTATGTATCATTTTAACCCTAAAACAAAAGACGTGGATGGCAAGATGGTGGAATTGGCTCCTTTACGTCTCGAAGGACAGGGATTCCCGGAATATCCTGACAGCAAACCTTATAAATTATTTCAGAAAAACCTTCTTCTTGGGTTTGGATTTAAGTATTACGTCAAAGAAAAAATGTACGTGGGCTTTGAAATACTGCACCGCAAATTATATACTGATTATGTAGATGACGTAAGTAATAACTATTATATTGATCCCATCGCTTTTGACCTGAACCTGCCGGCAGCCGATGCCGTGAGAGCAAGAAGGTTATATTACCGGGGTGTGTATACATTTCCCACCACCCGTCCATACGAGGAGATCGCACAGCGGGGGGATCCCAAATTAAATGATGCCTATTTCTCCGGCATTTTGCGGTTCGGATGGCGGATCGGCGGACTGGATGCACGGAGCAAACAATTAAAATGTCCCGTATTCTATTAAAAAACTAAAAATTAATCCTAATCCTAAAACCCAAACCTTATGAAGCTAAAATCCACCCGAAGAAAACTAAAAACAATTCTAACGCTCGGCCTGAGCACCGGTGTATTCTTCACACAACCCCTGCTGGCGATTGAGAAGCCGGTAAAAACCGAAACCGGGATCACCCGGATTTCCGGCGAAGAAGACCCCGTGAAGAAAAAAGCCAAATCAAAAGCATTCTCTTCCCTCAACAACAGCGTGGTAAAAATTTACCCCGATGCCCTGAAAAGGGAAATGCATGTTGTGGCCAAGAACAATGGAGGCAATATCATTGATTTCTTTGTTTTCGACCTGGAAGGCACCCTGGTGCAGAACTATAAAATGAATGCCAAAGACCATTACCGTATATCCGGGCTGGAAAGAGGCACTTATGTGTACCGGGTTTTTAACGGGGATGAAGAAACAGCGGCCGGCCAGTTTGAAATAAGATAAACGGTCATCTGAAAATAATTTAACGATAAGCCTTTAAGCGGCAGAGAGCTTAATAAAATCTGATACCTGGTTGACAAACCTGATCCGTTCTCTATTGGTATTCTCATTAGTATTCATTTTATTAAACACTCTCTGCCCTGCTTAAGGCTGGCTGGTAAAATAGAAAAATTATCCATTAGCTTTTAGCTGTTAGCTATTAGCTACTTCATAAAAAAAGATAACATTCGAATTACTAACAGCTAATAGCTAAAGGCTAACAGCTTTCAATTCTGAGTTCTTTTAATTGTCATAACTAAGAAACCCGTTGAGTCATGCCTCCGTGTAATTCCTTACACCGGGCAGACAGGGCAGGAAAATTGAAAAAATCCCGTATCCGGGTGAAAAACCGCTTAATTGCCGGACCCATCATACAGTAAATTTTTTCTCCGCAAGGAGTCCGCCATAGCGTGGATAATCACTTTCTGCCCTACCCACGGGTATCCATTCTACGTATTTACATGTGAATTCGCCCCGGGAGAAAATTCCTCCCTGCCAAAAAAGCCTTTTCGTCCGGTATTTTGCTGTTACTAACCCGTTTAAAAAAATAATTGGGCTCCGCTGTTTTGTTTTTAAAAAACTGTCATATATTGTTTTCGAAAAAAAAATAAAAGGAGACCTGGATCCAAAAAAACAGGGGCGAATGCCGAAAAGCCATACGAGTAGGCCCAACCAAACTCAACCAAACTTATTATGGAAAATTTAAATTTTCACAAATCAAAACTTTATTCGCTGATATTAGCAGCGGTTGCATTAGTATCTATGATATTGCCCTATTTCAGTGTAAAGGCTGCAGGCGGATTTGGAATGGGTATGGGCGTTTCCAAGAACGGATTTGGCAGTTGGGGCCTTTTAGTTTTAGCAGGTATTGCACTGGTTGCCGCCGCTTGTTTTATGGGCGATAAAACAAAAGCGTTTGATGATATGGGTAAGAAACTTGCCCTGGGCGGATTTGGTGCCATGGCCGGTGGCGCACTCATTTACCTGATCCGTCTCCTCACATTCGGCGGCGGTAAATACGGCGGAATGGTTAAAATGTCCCCGGGTATTGGTCTTTTCCTCGGTTTAGCTGCCGGTGCAGTCGGATTACTGCTTCTTTTGGGTATTGTAAAAGTTCCCAAGAGTATCGATGATAAGGTAAAATAGCCCGATCTTTTTACATAAAAATAAAAGAGGCTATCCCAAAAGGATGGCCTCTTTGCGTTATGGAATTCCTGGTTTCACTTCCTGATTAAAATAATTATCAGAACAAACCCCATTCATCCTCAAATTCATCCCGCTCAAAGGTGCTGACCCAATGACGGAACTTCATCCTGAATTTACCGATCTCATCGCGGATCACCATTCCATGGGCTTCTTCAATAAGTCCTTCTTCTATAAAAAGCAGCATGGCCGAACTGATGGCCTGCGCATTTTTCCGGATAAGACATGCATTCTCCATCCGGATCATATATAACCCGGCTTCCGAACTTTTGATCTTCACCGCCACCTGGTAAGCATCACCCAGCAACATGGCCCGGTGATCTTCCCAATATTCCGCCCGGAATCCCTCTTCACCGGAATCGGTCTTCATGGTTTCCAGGGCGCCTTTTAATACGGTCATTACCTGCTGCCATTGCAGGTACATTTCTTTACAGGCATCTCGTGTGGGATTGGGTTTCCACTCCTCCCCTTCATCGTCTTCATCCCTGAAGTCATCATCGTTCCATTCGGGAGTTCCGCTGATTTCGTCAAATGACATAAAGAAAATTTTTTTGTCTGACAGCCTGCCCCGAAATTTTCGGGGGTCCCGTCTGACAAATGTTATTAAATATCACAATGGTCAGACCGGGACGGTCAGACCATTGGTTCAGGCAAGTTCCTTTTTCAAAAATTGCGCGGTATAACTTTCTTTATTTTTTACGAGCTCCTCCGGTGTTCCTTCAAACAAGACCCTTCCTCCTCCGTCACCGCCTTCCGGGCCGAGGTCAATAATATGGTCAGCCACTTTGATCACATCCATCTGGTGTTCGATCACCAGCACGGTATTACCGCGATCCACCAACTTATTCAATACATCGAGCAAATGCCGGATATCCTCAAAATGCAATCCGGTGGTTGGCTCATCCAGTATATAAAAAGTTTTACCGGTATCTTTTTTGGAAAGTTCGGTGGAAAGTTTTACCCGTTGCGCTTCACCACCGCTGAGTGTAACAGCAGATTGACCAAGGGTGATATAACCCAGCCCCACTTCTTCCAGTACTTTTATCTTACGGTAGAGATAGGGAACATTCTGAAAGAACTCCACTGCTTCTTCCACGGTCATCTCCAATACATCGGCAATGGATTTCCCTTTGTAACGGATCTCCAGCGTTTCCCGGTTGTAGCGCTTACCATTGCATTTTTCACAATGCACATACACATCCGGCAGGAAATTCATTTCGATCACCCGCATTCCGCCTCCTTCACAAACATCACATCGCCCGCTTTTTACATTGAATGAAAAACGGCCGGCATTATAACCCCGGATCTTTGCTTCGGGGATCGACGCAAACAATGTCCTGATCTCGGTAAAAAAACCGCAGTAGGTGGCGGGGTTGCTTCTCGGTGTACGGCCGATCGGCGACTGATCGATTTCAATCACTTTATCAATATGCTCCAAACCTTTCACCGATCTGTATTCCAGCGGACTCATCTTTGAACCATACGCATGCCTGGAGAGAATGGGATACAATGTTTCATTGATAAATGTGGATTTGCCGCTGCCGCTCACACCCGTGACACAAATAAATTTTCCCAGTGGAAATTTCGCCTCCACATTCTGAAGGTTATTTCCTTTCGCGCCGGTGAGCTCAAGATATTTGCCATTACCCCGTCTTCTTTCCTTGGGAACAGAAATCCTGTGACGCCCGTTGAGATAACCCGATGTAAGCGTATCCAGTTCCAGGATATGAGCCGGTTCACCTTCAGCCACGATCTTCCCACCATGATATCCTGCTTTCGGTCCGATATCGATCAGGTGATCCGCCGCAAGCATAATGTCTTTATCGTGTTCAACAACAAGAACACTATTGCCGATATCCCGGAGATTTTTTAATGCATCTATCAGCCGGTGATTATCCCGCTGGTGCAAACCGATGGAAGGTTCATCCAGTATGTAAGTAATGCCCTGCAGTTGCGAACCGATCTGCGTAGCCAGCCGGATACGTTGCGATTCGCCCCCACTCAGCGTCCTGGATGGACGAAACAACGTAAGATAGGTCAACCCCACATCCAGCAGGAACTGCAACCGTTCCCTGATCTCTTTCAATACATCCCTCGCAATGGTTTTTTGTTTGTTTTCGAGCATCAGTTCGATCCCGTCGAACCAGGCAGCGAGATTGTCGAGATTCATAGTGCAGAGTTCGGCGATATTTCTGCCATTTACTTTGAACCAGAGACTTTCTTTTTTTAATCTCGTACCGTTGCAGGCAGCACAATTTTTTAATGTCATGAACCGCTGCACCCATTCCCGCAAACCTTCCGTACTGTAGGAAGAAGAGAACCATCTCTTAAGCATCGGGATAATGCCTTCATAACTCCCGGTATATTCATTCGGAACAGTTTCATCATTCACATCGACATCCAAAGAGGGGCTGATATTTTTATCCCCGTACAAAAGAAGGTCCAGATGTTCCTTTGAAAGATCTTTTACGGGTTTATCCAATTTGATCTTATACTTTGCCGCGAAGGCTGTCACCTGCTGAAATACGCTGGCATTTCTTTCTTCACCCAAAGGAGCAATCCCTCCTTCCTTTACACTTTTTGTGGTGTCGGCCAGTACTTCATTCAGATCAATTGAATAAACATTTCCCAACCCCTTACAAACCGGGCAGGCGCCGTAAGGAGAATTAAATGAAAAAGCATTGGGTGAAGGTTCTTCATAACTGATGCCCGTGTCTTCGCACATTAATAGTTTGGAATACAAAGCCCCTCCTTCGGATTGGTTTGGGGAGGCCACAAACATCAAATCCTTCCCGGTCTTCAACGTTTGCTGCACGCTCTGGCTTAAACGATGTTTTAAATCCTCAGTAACCTGCAAACGGTCAACTACCAATTCGATATCATGGATCACGTAACGGTCCACCTGCATTTTGGGAACCAGGTCTTTTATTTCCCCGTCTATTCTTACTTTGAGAAATCCTTTCTTTCTCATTTCTTCAAATAATTCCCGGTAATGCCCCTTTCGTCCGCGGACCAGCGGAGCCAGCAAAGCGATCTTTTTACCATAAAACTTTTTGAAAATATTTTCCACGATCTCTTCTTCACCCCATTTCACCATTTTCTTCCCCGTATTGTAAGAATAAGCTTCCCCGATCCTTGCAAATAATAAACGGAGAAAATCATAGATCTCGGTTACGGTACCAACGGTGGAGCGGGGATTTTTACTGGTTGTTTTTTGTTCAATGGAAATGACCGGTGAAAGCCCGGTGATCTTATCTACGTCGGGTCTTTCCATATCACCGATGAACTGGCGGGCATAGGCCCCGAAGGTTTCCATGTAACGCCGCTGTCCTTCCGCATAAATGGTATCAAATGCCAGTGAAGATTTTCCGCTGCCGCTGATCCCGGTTATCACAACGAGTTTGTTCTTGGGTATGGCAATATCAATATTCTTCAGGTTGTGCACGCGGGCACCAAAAACCTCAATGAAATCATGATTGTGTGGCTCCGTGGTATTCGTTCCTTTATTCTTCAATCTGGCCATAGCGGTATAGTAAGCGAAGATACTGTTTCGTCAAGCTTTTTTAAGATATCTCATATACCGGTAGCGTCATCATTTGTTTCCCGCAGATTCCGCCGATTTTCTCGCTGATTTCGCAAATGAGTACCCCCCTAATTATTTGCAAAATCTGCGTGTATTTGATCTGCGAATTCTGCGGGAGAAAATTATTTACAAATTCAAAAGGAGAATAATGAGGCTGACAGAAATCAATCCACCCGGTGGGTTTAATCATATCAATATATATGAAGTTAACTTTGTTTTATTCCATGAAGCAACCGGACAGGCCCATATTGAATTTTTGCAGGAAGCTGAATAAGATCAGCCTGATGCGGGGAGAGCCCTATCTAACCGAAAAAGCCGGGATGCTGAATGCCATTCCTGATCCTGGCCGATTCAATGGGGAAGAGATAATTCTTTTTCATGATACCTTGCTTGCCATGCTTGCCTGGCCTGAAAACAAATTAATATTCGAACTGGCTAAAAGAGCTTTAAACAAATTACTTCCAGCCATCCGGAAAAGGATTGCTTCTGAAAGTCAGCTGGAATATAAATTGAGCGGAACCGGTATCGCCGGTACCGAAATAACCGGCCAATTCAGCTATGAAATAACGAAATGGCTGGTGCATGAATTTGGCCATTCCGTATCATTGCACAGTTGGGATGCCAAACCGGGGACCATCAAACTTTTTTTCCGGCAATTAATTCC
>CAZQGZ010000163.1:0-7256 GCA_964592935.1 uncultured Chitinophaga sp.
ATGTGAATGTGGGTGATGCCAACGGCAAGGTGCTGGCCACCGGTAAAGTGCATGTTCATTAATTTATCCATTTTTTTCCATACAACTCCCGTCACTTTCACTGACGGGAGTTTTTTATTTTTTGATAATTTTTATTTCCACCCTCCGGTTCTGTATTCTTTCTTCTTCCGTTTGTTCCGGGTATGGATAAACCGGAGCTGAGTGGCCGAATCCTTTAAAGGTTATTCTGTTTGATTCAATGCCATTGGACAGCAAATAATCCATCACAGCCTTTGCTCTTGCTTCTGAAAGATTTTCGATACCGGTTTCGTTATCTATCCCGTCATCCATCTCATCCTGGCAACAAATATGTCCTTCCACCCGGATGATCAGCCCGGGAAATTGTCGCATGGCATTCAGCAATTCGTTAAGAATCGGTTCAGATTGAGGCAGGAACTGGTGCCTGCCTCCAACAAAATTGATGTTACGTAATATAATATTCGTTCCGGCAACAGCATTTGTATCGGCAAGTTTCTTCATCAATGATTCTTCACCGGGAAAATCAGGGCGGGCAACTTCAATGAAACGGATGGCTACTCTCCGGTTCATTTGTCTTTCTTCTTCCGTTTTGTTTTCATTAAGGGGTTCTTTTTCCCCATGACCCCTTGTATTCCCAATAGTGCTTTTTTCGATGCCCTTCTTTAACAGGTAATTCTTCACGGCCGATACCCGCTTTACTGAAAGTGTATTATTGTATTGATCAGAACCCCTGGCGTCGCAAAAACCATCCAGGTTGATGATATGACCAGAAATATTTTCTTTTTCTGCTGCAAGAAAACTATCCAGTTGTATCCTCGCGGCAGGGCTAAGCTGATGCCGGTTGAATTCAAAATATACGTTCAGCGAACTTTGTGCCCGGATCACAAGGGAACAGGGTAAGGCCATGCTGATAAGAATTGCTTTTATCATTAATAAGCGGTTTAAAAGGTGATCCTATAACGCGGGTATGATTATTTTCTTGTATTAACCTTTACCGGGAACTTGTTTTAACTTACCTTTGCCGCCTCAAAAAAAATATTAAATGATCAGTGTAAGGGACCTGAAACTGGCTTATGGCAAACGGGTTTTGTTTGAAGAAGTGAATCTCAATTTCACCAAAGGCAACTGCTATGGAGTTATCGGGGCGAATGGGGCGGGAAAGAGTACATTTTTAAAGATCTTAAGCGGGGAAGTGGAACCCAATAAAGGAACCGTGGAGATCACACCGGGGGAAAGAATGGCGGTGCTGAAACAGGACCAGTTCCAGTTTGATGAGCAAACCGTGTTGAATACGGTGATGATGGGGCACAGCAAACTCTGGGCTATTGCCAAAGAAAGAGAGTCGATCTATGCGCTCGCTGATTTTACCGAAGAGGATGGCATGCGGGCCGGGGAACTGGAACATGAGTTTGGTGAAATGGGCGGATATACTGCCGAAAGCGATGCGGCCACTTTTTTAAGCGAACTGGGTGTGAAAGAAGAATTGCATCAATCGCTGATGAAAGATATTCCCTCCAATTTAAAAGTGAGGGTCCTGCTGGCACAGGCTCTTTTTGGCAACCCGGATATATTATTACTGGACGAGCCAACCAATGGTCTCGATATTGAAACCATCAGCTGGCTGGAAAATTTTTTGGCGGATTACGAGAATGTGGTACTGGTGGTGAGCCACGACCGTCACTTCCTCGATGCGGTATGCACGCATGTAGCGGATGTGGACCGGCAGAAAATAAAAATATTCACGGGTAACTATACATTCTGGTACGAATCATCGCAACTGATGGCCCGGCAGATCGGGGACAAGAATAAAAAAACCGAAGAGAAGCGGCAGGCATTGATCGATTTTATCGCCCGCTTCAGCGCCAATGCTTCTAAAAGCAAACAGGCTACATCGAGGAAAAAAGCGCTGGAGAAATTAACCATCGAAGAAATTGAACCGAGTTACCGGAAATATCCCGGTATTATTTTTCAGCAATTAAGGGAAGTGGGCAACCAGATCCTGAACGTGGAGAAACTGAAAAAATCAACCGATGGAAGGGTCTTGTTTAAAGAGGTAACCTTCACGGTGAATAAAGGCGACAAGATCGCCTTACTGAGCCGGGATCCATTAGCTGTTACTGCATTTTTTAATATCATCACAGCCAATGATATGGCCGACAGCGGTTCGTATGAATGGGGCAGCACCGTTACGCATGCCTATTTGCCGCAGGAGAATAATGATTTCTTCAAAGGAGAAGATAACCTGATGGACTGGCTTCGCCAGTATGTTCCCGATCATGTGAAAGATGTGGATGAACCCTTTCTCCGGGGATTCCTGGGAAAGATGTTGTTCAGCGGGGATGATGTGCTGAAAAAAACAAATGTGTTGAGCGGGGGCGAAAAAGTGCGCTGCATGATCAGCCGGATGATGCTCCAGAATCCCAATGTGATTTTACTGGACCAGCCTACCAACCATCTTGACCTCGAAAGCATACAAAGTTTCAATGAACAATGCACCGATTACAAAGGCATTGTTTTATTAACGAGTCATGATCATACTTTCATGCAGACCGTAGCCAACCGGGTGATCGAATTGACTCCGAATGGTATTATTGACAGGCTGATGGAGTTTGATGAGTACCTGGCGGATGAGCGGGTAAAGGGGTTGAGAGAGGAGATGTATAAGTGAGTTGTTAGTCTTTAGTCGGTGGCTGTGAGCTATTAGCTGTTAGCTGTTAGCTTTGTTCGAAACATATTATTGGATTTTTATCCGGAAGGGAGGTAGTTTCATTGCTCGTCCGTCAGAAAGATTTGCCCTGATATTTTTAAAATATATCTTGCTGCCATCTTCAGCTTCTTTTACAAGATCTGTTTATACCTTTTTCGTAATTTCCTCTTCCAAATCGTTTTGTTGATGCCCAATTATCTCGATGATTATAAAGCCTACTACCTCCTGCGCATGCAGCGATATGAAGGCAACCCGGATTATCCCAACAGCTATCGGTCGGAAAAAGCAATTTATGATGCGATCGCATCCTGCAAGACGCTGGAAGAATTTAAAGACAAACTGGGCAACCTGAATGAGAAGAATGCTTCGGCATTGGTCATTGATGAATATACTATCCGCTTAAAATATTATGAAGAGATAAAAGAACCTATCCGGGCTGAGGGTTGCAAACGTATTATCGAAAAGGCCAAAGGGATCAGTAATGTAACCGAGCTGATCACGATGATCAATGAAGAAGAGAATAAAACAAGTCTTGCGATTACCGCCGATAACATAAATCCTTTCAATGATCCCGGTTACCTGGAGCGAATGGAAGTTTGGGCGGCTGCCGATGTTCCGGAAAAATACAAAAGCCGTTATCTCCAATATGCGGAGGAAGAAAAAAAGAACCTGAGGAATGCTTATTCCGAAATGGAAAAGAATCTCTGCAACTGGCAACCAGGCTGGAAATTTGATTTCAGCAGGATACATGAAGAACGTCATCGTCGCCTGATCCCGTTGCCTGATGATGTAGTCAATGAACAAATTCAAACCACCAAAACAATATTGAATGCCGGTTGATGCTGCCATGCTGGACGCTATGCTTGGCACCTTCAGGAACATGCTGAAGGAATGCCGGGATAAAAATTTGTCGGGTGATGATTTTGACCAGATGGATGCTGCGATGAAAAGAATGGAACAACTGGGGCAGGAGTTGAATGATGTGGGCGCTTTTTCCGGGCAACTGATGCAGGAGGGTTTATTCATGAAGTTCAGTGATCATTATGGAAAATTACTGGCTTCTGCCGCGCAGTCACAGGCAACTTCATCTTCCGGCGTTTATGATGAAAAAACAGATAAGGCATTATTACTACAAACGATCAGAGCCTATCAAGACGGCATACAGCGGGTGAGGGATAGTAAGGAAGAAACGAAAAAGATGATGGGCGCTCATGCGTCTGATGCGGATGTCCTGTTAAAAGATAAGGCCATCATCGATTCCATTGAACAGGTTATCAGGCTGGGTGAATCCGGCATTTCATATCCTTCCTTCTTATCTGAAATGATGAAAAGGGGTTTGGATAAAGCCATGGAAGGATCGGCCCTTTCAAGAGATGCACAGGTGTATTTGTGTGATGCGGCAAAAGCAACGGCATCGGATCCTTTTTACATTCGGAAAGAAGAAGAGAAACTGGCTTTGTTTGATGCCCTGGCTAACGCTTCCAAAGCAAATATTCCCAATAACCTTCAATACACCCTGGGCTGTGATATGATCAACTGGAAATACCAGCCGGATATCAATCAGTGGAATAAAATAAAATCCGCATGGGAAAAAGCTATATTCTGGCTGGATGAATGGATAACATCGTTCTGTTCGTTTGCTCCGCAAATTGAACCCTGGTCACAGGCCCCCGATCCGAAAGAAGCTGTCATGGAATCGCAGGATTGCGTGCCCGGGAAGTTGCGGGTATGGGAAGCGATCAATCAACGGTATTTTCATTTATCACTTCGTGAACTTTTCCGGCACGAATCATTTGCCTGGGATGTGCAATATCACTGGATGTACTGGAGCCAGGAGTATATGGAGTTTTTGCTGAATGACATTGAGCCAGTATGCAATCCCCGGCATCAGCCTTCGAAAGAACTCATGGATAAAGCATCCTATTTCCATCTTGAAAAAAGGAAGATCAACCCGAACGTACTGGAGCCCTCAATTCTTTATGCGAAATACTTTGACAGTTATTTCGGCGCGGGTGAGTTTGAAAAACGTTTTGGGTTACCTGCAAAAATTGTAACCAATGCCGCTCCGTGGAAATGAGAAATAAGAAATGAGAAACCTGCCTGCCGGCAGGCAGGTGAGAAATGAGAAAGTGGAGAATATTCGCTATTCACCATTGACCATTCACGAATCCTACCTGATCAGCGTTATCGTTCCCTTCTGTATATACGTTTTCTTATCCCATCCCGTTCCCCGTAACATCCACACATAAACGGCAGTTGATTGCGGCAGGCCACCGATCTTTCCATCCCAACCCAATGAATTGGGTTGGTGATCGTAAACCAATTGACCGCCCCGGTTATAGATTCTGAAATATTTCAATTCACGTATGCCAAGGGTAATGGGTTTAATGAAATCATTCAATCCGTCGTTATTGGGTGTAAAAGCAGTGGGCACATACACTTTCACTTCCCTGATCACTTTTACAAGTTGATTATCCACGGTGGTACATCCTGCAGCCGTTTTGATAATAATATTATATAACTGTTCCAGTTCAGCAGGCGCTTTAAAGACCGGGTTTGCAATTGAAGGGTTATTGAGCCATACGGATGGTTCCCATTCCACCGATACGCCAAAATTCCTTGCTGTTAAGTCAAAGGGGACATTGACAATAGAATATTGCTCCGGGTAAATGATGCCCGGCACCGGCGATTCGATCACGATCTCTTCGGATCTTGTTGAATTGATGCAACCATCTGAATTAATAAGAACGGCATGATAAACACCCGACTGGTTCACTTTGTAGGAGGGTTGAATGTAACCTGATAAAGGTGCACCATTCCTGTTCCATTGTATATTGTAAGTTGGCTTCACGGTCAATACGGCGCTGTCACCGGTGTTGATACAGAAAAATGTTTTTCCTTTCAGCAGCAAACTGGTATCAACAAACGAAGCCTTTACAATAACTGTATCCCTGTTTACACAACCGCCTCCAAAACTCCTGACGGTGAGTTCATATTCGGTTGTTACGGGGGGATTTGCCCTCGGATTTGCATTATTAGGATTGTTGAGCCATGTTGATGGATTCCAGGAGTAATTAACTCCCGGTTTGGGATATGTACCGATGTAAACGCGACTGCTGTCGCAGGAAATTACATCAGGGCCTGCATTTGCATTGAGGGTTAATGTATTTTCCATATGAGCATACAATGTATCCCTGCAACCATACCCGTCAAAAGGAATCAGTTCAACCGCAAAAATAGAACCCGCGGGGGGAGGCGGATTGAAATAGATGATCTGTTGTGTACCCAATACCTGTGTGAATGTACTGTTGTACCAGGTATAGTTTTGATACCCGTACGGGGCAATAATACTGACTGCCGTATCATCGGGACAATACGTGGCGCCCGTAAATTCGCTGCTGCATTCGGAGTTCACATCAATGTAAGCATATCCGAAATGTTTTTTGAACGAACAATCGGACGTTTTAAAAAAGAGCCGGATCGTTTTTCCGGCCATGCCATCGAGGTTAATGGAAACAGCCGACCAGTTTTTGCACCAGATGGGTGTTGGATCCGGTGGATTGGAAACCTCGAAAAAACCAGGAAGCAGCGAGCCGTAGGGGAAAAAAGTAAACGAAGAACAATCGATAATGATATTGTCTGTCACATTGGTGATCTCAGTAATCATCCTGGGTTGTTCATTCTGCTGATGGTTCGGGTCCTGGAACACCACCGCATAATGATAGATCAGTGAGTAAACGGGCTGATTAGCCGGAATGGTAAATTCATAAGATATTCCTTCGGCCAGTCCTCCCGCTTCACTGTTACCCAACCGGATAGAATGGCCGCTTCCATTCGGGCAATTAACCGAAAACCCTCCATAAGGATCCACTTCGCCCGAGTTTGCAGAATACATGACATGCCTGTCCGGATCGGGGATTCCTCCATTGAAAGGACTTAACACAGGTTGGCCGCTGTTAGAAGCAAATCCGGTATAGCAGGTCCATCCGCTGAAATCGCCTTTTTCAAAATCTATGTTGGGAGGGCAAATTTGCCCCCGGGCAGAAGTGGAATTGAAGAAAGATAACAAGCATAAGACAGCCACCTGTTGAAAGGTATAAATGTTCTTTTTATTTATATTGACCGGCCGCTGCACAGAATGGTATAAGACTATTTAAAGATAACTATTAATCTGTGAGAAACGGCATATCGCCTTTATCGGTTGCCGCAGAATTTCATAAGGGAAAATTAAAAGAAGGGAAACAGAATATTTATTCGCAGTGAGCCATGATTTATTTAAAAAATATTGGGGATTTTACATATAAGGCCGTAATTCATTGAACCGCTTTGCGCCAGCCGGGATAAACGTATCCCGATATCGAATAGCTAACAGCTTACTTTTCCCTATCTTCCTCTTTAATTATGCCTTCTGCTTCATCACTTGCTCGGAAAATTGGTTTATGGTCTGCCACTTCCATCGTTATCGGCAGTGTCATTGGCAGCAGCATTTTTATGAAACCGGCAACAATGGCACAACAGTTAGGCTCACCCG
>CAZQGZ010000164.1:0-7187 GCA_964592935.1 uncultured Chitinophaga sp.
AAAATTATTGCAGGATTATGAGAAAGGAACCCTGATTATCATGATGATCAGGATTTATTAAGGTATCAGCGCTAATCATAATAATCATAACAATCTGCGTTCTATTCATGAAGGTTGTAATACATCCATCTCAATTAAAAGGGAATGTTCGGGCACCGTCTTCCAAGAGTTCCATG
Organism: uncultured Chitinophaga sp.; assembly: GCA_964592935.1. Classification (GTDB taxonomy): domain Bacteria; phylum Bacteroidota; class Bacteroidia; order Chitinophagales; family Chitinophagaceae; genus JJ008. The sequence continues at coordinate 177 of CAZQGZ010000164.1, forward strand.
CAAAGGGCATTGGCAGCGGCATTATTGGTAAAGGGTAAAACAATCATCCATCATCCCGGGCATAGTAATGATGATAAAGCCGTGATCGGAATTCTTAAGGCCTTAGGTGCAGAAATTGAAGCTGCAAAAGATACATTGGTAATTCATAGTGAAGGTTTCCCATTCACCACTCACCACTCACCTCTCACAATTCATTGCGGGGAAAGTGGTTTAGGCATCCGGATGATGACCCCCGTTCTTGCTTTAAGTAATAATGAGATCACGATAACCGGCGAAGGAAGTCTTCTTGACAGGCCAATGGATTTTTTTGATGAAATTTTTCCGAAACTGAAAGTAAAAATTAAAAGCAATAACGGGAAGCTTCCATTGGTTATTAAAGGGCCATTACAACCCGCCAATATCGGAATAAATGGTTCATTGAGTTCTCAGTTTCTTACCGGGTTGCTTATGGCATATGCCGCTGCAGATGCAAAAAAAGTTTCTATCAAAGTAAATAATCTGAACAGCAAACCATACATTGATCTGACATTAGAAGTAATGAAACAATTTGGCCTGAAACGGCCTTTTAATAAAAATTATGAAGAGTTCTTCTTTGATGAATCAACCCACGACTCACGACTCACGACTCACGACTACTCCGTAGAGGGCGACTGGAGCGGAGGCGCATTCTTGCTTGTTGCAGGAGCAATAGCAGGGCCAATAACCGTAAGAGGATTGGATTTAACTTCTGCACAGCCGGATAAAGCCATAGTAGACGTATTGATGTCGGCCAATGCGGGAATTGCCATTGAAGCAAAGGGAATAAAAATTCATCCGGCTGAAATGAATGCATTTGATTTTGATGCGACCGATTGCCCCGATCTTTTTCCCCCGTTGGCAGTATTGGCGGCTTTTTGCCATGGAGAAACAAAGATCAAAGGCATCAGCAGGCTGATACATAAAGAAAGCAACCGGGCTTTGGCCCTGCAGGAAGAGCTTGGTAAAATGGGATCCGATATCTTATTGCAGGATGATGTGATGATCATTCGGGGCGGAAAGCGGGTGGAGGGTGCAATAGTTCATTCCCATCATGACCATCGTATTGCCATGGCCTGTGCCATAGCCGGATTGAAAGCCGGGGGGGATATAATCATTGAAGAAGCCGGGGTGGTCAGAAAATCTTATCCTGATTTTTACAATGATCTGAAAATGCTGGGGGCCTCTGTATCTTTACCAAATCAACATTTTAATTTATAACGCTTGAATTCATTCGGCCGCATATTCCGCATTTCCATTTTTGGTGAATCGCATGGGGAGTCTGTCGGGATCGTCGTGGATGGTTGTCCTGCAGGATTAGCATTGAACGTTGCTGATTTTCTGCCCGATCTCGAAAGAAGAAAAGGAGGTACACAGAAAGGAACGACTCCGAGACAGGAAGAAGATACCCCCATTTTTAAAAGCGGAATTTTTAATAGTAAAACAACCGGCGCCCCGGTTACCATTTTATTTGAGAATAAAAATATCCGCAGCTCCGATTATGAAAGGCAGCGGGATGTACCCCGGCCGGGCCATGCCGATTTTGTGGCTAGGGCAAAGGCCGGTGGTTATGAGGATTACCGCGGCAGCGGGCATTTCAGTGGAAGATTAACAGTGGCTTTGGTTGCAGCAGGAGTGATTGCAAAAAAATTATTAGGTCAGGTAATAATTGATTCAGCAATCCTGGAAATAGGGGGCGAATCAGACCTGGATAAAGGTCTTCAAAAAGCAATTGATAATAAAGATTCGGTCGGTGGCATTATTGAATGCCGGGTCAAAGGATTGCCGGTGGGTTTGGGTGAACCTTTTTTTGATTCAGTTGAATCCCTGCTAAGCCATATTGTATTCGCCATCCCGGCTGTCCGCGGTATTGAATTCGGAACAGGGTTTGCCGCAGCAAAAATGTTTGGCAGCCGGCATAACGATGCGATAGAGAATATGGAAGGCCGGACAAAAACAAACCATGCCGGAGGCATGGTGGGTGGATTGACGAATGGAAATGAACTGGTGTTCAGGATAGCTGTCAAACCCACATCATCAACACCCAGGGAACAAACCACGCTCAATTGGGAATCAGGAAAAATGGAAACCGTTTCTGTCAAAGGACGTCACGATCTTTGTATTGCCCTGAGAGTGCCGGTCATACTGGAAGCCGTTACCGCCATTGTATTGGCTGACCTTTTGTTATTGGAACAAAGAATAAAAAGAGTATTATAATGCCCGTTATTTATCATGTAACAACATCTGAAGAGTGGACAGCAGCGAAGGAAAAAGGCTCATACGAACATCCTTCACTGAAAGATGAAGGTTTTATTCATTGCAGCAATGAACATCAGCTGGCCGGTGTGCTGGAAAGATATTTCGCCGGGAAAACCGGGCTGGTAAAACTGGTTATTGATACAGACAAACTCAGCAGCCATTTTGTTTTTGACTGGTCCCCGACACTGGCCGATACCTTTCCGCATATTTATGGCCCGGTCAATTTAGAAGCGGTAATCAAAGTGGATGAAATTATATAATCATCATTACGGGTTTTCACCGCGCTGACTCTTTCATCAATTTTTTAAAATCAATATCGAGTATTTCAAACTTGTTGCCGTTGGCCAGGAAAAAATGCCACCATTCAGTATCAAGTGCTCTAAATCCATATTTCTCCATGGTTGATCTTAATAAACCACGGTTCTGCAAAATTTCTTCCGGCAGCCGGGTGAATGTCTGGTGCGCCGTATCCGTAAAATTATCAAACCCGGTTCCCATATTCAGCTCTTTACCTGTTTTAAGCTGAATGATGGTCAGGTCAACCGCGATCCCCCGGTTATGCCCGCTGCCTTTTGAAGGATTGGCCACATAGCGTTCATCATGCACCAGTTCCCAGAATTTCACTGTGACCGAATAAGGCCGGTAGGCATCAAAGATCTTTAACCCAAGCCCGTTTTCATTTAATTCTTTTTGTACCTGTTTCAAGGCGATAGCTGCCGGCAAACGCATAAAAGTAATTGTTGTGTTTTGGGGGTACATCAGGCGGTGCATGAAGTTATTGGTGGTGGCATAACGAAGGTCGTATACGATCCCGGGTATGAATGATTTTAACTCGGTCATTTTGTTGGCTGAATCATTTTTCACCCGGGCCCGGTAATCACTCAGCTTGTCGGTAACCGGCGGTCTTACAAATCCCGGATCCTGCGCACCGGCCTGCCGGGATAAGGTTGTTGAAAAAATAATCATCCAGGATAACTGAATGTAGAAACGTTTTCTTATTTTGTTAGTCATATCCAGTTGTTCATAGCAGGTAAATTAACCCAAAAAACGGATATGGTTGCGTTTTGCCGGTAAAGATTGCAATACGCTTCTCTGCCACACTACATATGCGCTTAAAAGTAAAATTGCGTTTTTCATGGTTCTGTTTACTATGTTTTTTTGTTTTGGTTTCCTGTGATCAGAAAAGCAAAAAGGCTGGTGATACAATGGCCGTCACACCGGAAGACCTGCAGCAAAAATCAACAGGTATTATCCGGAGTTCAATGAAAGATGCTGTCAATAACCAGGGCAGGATCAATGATACTTCTGTTCTTTTGACCCAAACCGGTGTGGCCAGGTATTTATATGAGAAAAATGATTTTTCTCCCATTTGGTGCAAAAACCAGGAATGGCTTCCCTATGGCGATTCTTTATTTCATTTCATTGAAGGGGCAAGAAGCTATGGTTTGTTCCCGGAAGATTATCATGTAAAGGAACTGACTGAAATAAGAGAAAAATTTATAAATGACAGTATGGCCCGGTCCGACTGCAAGGATGCGGGTTTGTGGGCCAATGCAGACATTATGCTTACAGATGCATTTACAAGGATCATAAAAGATATTAAACTGGGGCGGCTGCCGCAGGATAGCATAACCCTCAGGAAAGACTCGGTTTTAAATGATGATTTTTACCTCCAACAATTGGAAAACATACGGCAAACCGGTTCTGTTATTCCTGTTATCAGATCGCTTGAACCTGAACACAAGGGTTACAGGTTATTAAAGGAAGGAATTCAGAAATTCCTGGACAGCGCCGATTACAGGGAGTACACGTTGGTGCCATCGCCGGGGAAAAATACCGAACAATTTAAAAAAGCCCTTCAAAAACGTTTGTTTGAAGAAGGATTCATCGCATCAGACAGCATCGTTGTTGATTCCATACAGCTCGCAACTGCCATAAAAAAATTTCAGCAAAAAAAGGGAATTGCAGTTGATGGCAAAGTAGGAGAGGGTACACTACGCATGCTGAATTTGAATGACCGGGAGAAATTCATCCGGATCGCCATCAGTTTGGATAAGTATAAAATGCTCCCTGAAAAAATGCCCCTGAGATATGTTTGGGTTAACCTTCCCGGTTTCCAGATGCAACTAATTGACGGGGATTCTGCAAAAATAACTTCTAAAATAATTTGCGGTAAGCCAAAAACCAGAACACCCCTGCTGACCAGCAATATTTCAGAATTGATAACCTATCCGCAATGGGTACCTCCACCGAGCATCATCATGAAAGAGATCCTGCCTGCCGTAAAAAAGAATCCGGCTTATCTTGCCCGGAAAGGTTTCAGTTTATTGGACTCAAAAGGTGAGGAAGTGGATCCGTTCACAGTGGATTGGTCGAAATATAATAAAGGCATTCCCTACAAAGTGGTGCAGGGCAGCGGCGATGCCAACGCACTCGGGATTCTGAAATTTGTATTCAGCAATAAATATTCGGTTTACCTCCATGATACGAACCAGCGTTACCTCTTCGGGCAAACAATGCGTTCATTGAGTCATGGCTGTGTCCGTGTACAGGAATGGGAAAAACTGGCTTTTTATATGTTGAAAAATGACGCGGTTCATGCCGGCGGAGGCGGGAACTCAAAGGTTGATTCGGTACGAACCTGGTTGCAAAATAAACAGAAGCACAGCATTGCCCTTAAAAATAAGATCCCGGTTTTTATCAGGTATTTCACCTGCGAAGGAAAAGATGGGGGCATTGTTTTTTATGATGATATATACGGGGATGATAAAATGCTCCGGGAAAAGTATTTTGCCGGTAAATAACAGGCCGGTTGGGTCCGGATTAACCCGGGGGCTGACCGGTGGAAAATTCCGGGTCAATAATAGGGTGAATCTGAAGGAAATAATTTATTTTCGGATATTGAACTTACCAGTTATTTTTGTTCAGTTTTCTAACCAAACTATCTCTTTATGAAGAAGATACTCTCCGTATTGTTCACGGTATTCATGCTCATTCCGGTTTCCTATGGGCAAAAAGAAAATTATATCCGGCCAAAAGCCATTGGCGTAAGTTTCTTTTTGAATGATTTTATTTCTCCGAACAGGATCCGTACGACCTCTCTCAGCACAGTGCTCAGTGAGAAAAAAATGGCAAGGATGAGAGAAATGTCACCGGGACTGGCGCTCCATTATTTCAAAGGATTATCCAATCATGTGGATTTTGCAGCCAATATCGGGGGCTCTTTTATCAATTACCCCATGCCCAAGAAAGTTTTTTTCAATGATAATTTCCTGCTGGAAGGTAGCGCAACGGTCAACCTGAAAATGACTACCGAAAAATACTGGGTGCAACCTTATATCATCGCCGGTATCGGTGGCCATAAGTACAAATATTTTTACGGAGCATTTTTACCGGTAGGTCTTGGAGTAAAAGTGAATTTCTGGGATGAGGCCCATCTTTTTATTACTTCAACCTATCGTGTTCCTGTTACACTTGAAACATCCAATTATCATTTACAGCACAGCATCGGTATTGCAGGCGCCCTGAAAAAGAAAGCACCGGTTGTACCACCTGTTTTGGACAGGGATAAAGATGGTGTTCCGGATAATATTGATGCCTGCCCGGATGATCCCGGTCCCGCCGCATTACAGGGTTGCCCCGACAGGGATGGTGATGGCATACTGGATAAAGATGATAAATGTCCCGATGTTAAGGGTATTGCTAAATACCAGGGTTGCCCGATTCCTGATACAGATAAAGACGGAATCAATGACGAGGAAGATAAATGTCCTACCGTACCGGGTTTGGCCCGTTACCAGGGTTGCCCGATTCCGGATACAGACAAAGACGGAATTAATGACGAAGAAGATAAATGTCCCACTGTACCGGGTTTAGCCCGTTACCAGGGTTGCCCGATTCCTGATACAGATGGTGATGGCATCAATGATGAAGAAGATAAATGTGTAACCATCCCCGGTCCGAAAGAAAACTTCGGTTGTCCTATTATTCCGCCTGAAGTGAAGAAGAGAGTGGATGTGGCAGCAAAGAACATCCTTTTTGTTACCGGAAGTTACAAGTTGCAGTCCTCATCATACAAAGGGTTGAATGATGTTGTTAAGATCATGAATGAATACCCCGGTGCGATGCTGTCTATCGACGGTCATACAGATTGGGTTGGCAGCGATGAAATGAACCAGACCCTGAGTGATAACCGGGCAAATGCCGTTAAAAATTATATTGTCAGCAAGGGTATTGATGCAAGCCGCATCACCGCTACAGGTCATGGTGAGTCCATGCCGATTGCTGATAACAAAACGGCTGCCGGCCGCCAGAAAAACCGCCGTTCAGAGTTGAATCTCAGTTATTATAAATAAGAACTGCACGATATATAAGAGAAATCCCCCCGACCGAGTCGGGGGGATTTTTTTTAATGGCCCGGACTCAAAATTTTACATACCTGTCGACCAGTTGCCTGTCAATTCCTTTTTGCCTGGCTTTTTTTGCCTGTCTTCTTAATATGAATTCAAATACACTCATCCACCCGGGTAGATTGCTTTCACTGGTTTCGAATAACCAGGCCAGGGCCAGTTTATCTTTTGGAAAACCGTTCGGCTTACAGAACCCGTCAGACGCCAGTCCGTACCCGATTTGCAGGGCCTGTTCAAACCCGCGGCTGGCTGGTTTTAATGTTACCCTGAATTTGCAGGGCTTTCCGCTGCGGTTCCTGAAAAGATGATTGACGTTTGGCTCAGCCGT
>CAZQGZ010000165.1:0-7102 GCA_964592935.1 uncultured Chitinophaga sp.
AATTTTTATTCCAAGAAAGATGCAGCAAAAAGCCATAAATAATCCGAACAGGGTAAAACTTAATCCCGGGTCGGCACCCAGTTTCATGAGCCCGGCAAAAAGAAAATTGACGGGTTGAAAATATATGTTGGGTGATTGCGGATTTCCATCAAACGGATTGGAATAAAAAAGGGAGAAATGATCCTGGTCGAGGTACTGGTGGGCATACGACATGTACAGTACACTCTCATCCTGTGTGAACCCCGTGGGTTTAAGTTCCGGGTTATGTACAAAATATTGTTGCAAAACAAAAAGAAGAACCGGCAGAACGAGCAGGAATGATAATAGTATTGTTTTCTTCCTGTTCATATTACGATGGCTGTCTTGATTTATTTTGACGAATAACAGATATGATACCGGTTAGGAGCAGCAGGGCGATCATCGCAAACATAACCCACAAAGCTTTCCTTGTATTGCCCGGCGAAAATGTAAAGACAACATGGTGATTGCCTGCAGGCAGGTTAATGCCCATAAAGGCGATATTGGTTTTATCGATGATAGCCTGCTCATCGTCAACCCGTGCTTTCCAGTGGTGATGCCAGCTCTGGGTGAGTACAAGAAAGGCTGGGGATGAAGTATGTGTTTCTATTTCAAACCTGTTCGAGGACATTTTCCTGATGAGCGCGGAATGATCACTGCCACAATTGCTTTTTATGGAAAAGATCGAATCAGTAAATGCGTAATTGCACGTGTTTGAAAGATTCAGAATACCGGTATCCTTTAGTTGTAAAACGGTATCTGCAATATAGGCTACCGGTTTAGTGGAAACATAATTATAAAGCAGGCCGCTCAGGATGAAAGGTTCAAGTTCATCCAGGAATGAAGGAGAATTGCTGATCCGGCTGATAGCGATCTTTTTGTTATAAAAATGGATCTGTGCAATGGTTTCAAAATGATCCGGTGTGTCAATACTGTTTTCTCCCATGGATCTGTCGAGGCCTGCTGCAGGAAAGCCTTTTGGTGAAGCATGGATCAGGGCATTGATCTCCCGGGCTGGTGTTTTACTCACAAAAGTTAATGGCAGCACAAATTGCGCAAAAATGAACAGGTTGGCGATCCAGAGAAAAGAAAATATTTTTTTATAGCGTGCATATTTCCGTAGCCAAAAAATAAAAGCTGCAAAAAACAAAACCTGTATTATTCCGTTCACTGCAATGGTATCAGCCAGCGAAGCAGAATCTATAACATTCTTTAAAGCAGTCCGTATACCCTGTGTGCCGGATCCTTTCAGATTATCAAAAAGGGTTGAATCAATAAAGGCAAGCAGGGTAATGATTGAAATGACTCCGGCCATGATCCAGGCGATGATCTTTAATTTCTTAAATCCCTGTTTGGCAAAATCCCTGTCAAGTAAGTTTTTCAATCCCGGTGCAACGAGCAGCAGAATGGCAAATAGTAAAAACAAACGCATCTGGGAGGGATGACGGAACGTATCCATCAGCGGAAGTATGTTATAGCAGATTTTTCTGACAGGCGTTGCATCACCCAGGCTGAACAAAAAAGCAAAAGCAGCCAGTATGATCAGCAGGATATTTCTCCGGTTCAGTTTGGGCGGAAATGCAGACAAAACCAGTAATGCAAAAATTCCCGGGTATATATTCCTGCAGGTAAGATCGGTTGCAGAAGTAATATCTTTCGCTTTTATGGAAGAAGGAAATACCAGTGATAACAGGTGTTGCCATTCAAAAGGATTCCGGATAGAATCTTCAAAAGTTGTTCCTCCTCCCCGGTAGTAATAAGGCATCAGGTCAATATAAGAAACTATGGCCGGCAGTGCTAAACCTGCGAATACGAATATGATGACCAGGTGTTGTGCCGTAAATCTTTTCCATGTAATCCAGGAGGATCCCCGGTTCCTGGTTCGGGTAATTAATTCAAGCAAAAACAGCGTTGATAATATATAACAGGTAAGTATAAAAAACGAAGGATAACCGGCAGTTAACAGGAGAAATAATACGATCCCTGTTTTTGCAGCATTGCTGAAAGAATGTTGGCGAAGGGTTTTTAAATAATAATGAATGACGAATGGAAGGAAAGCAGCAGCAGCCAGCCAGTTGATCAGTTGGCCGCTCAGCATAAAACCACTCAGCATATAACTCACGGCGATCAGCAGGGCTGTATGTGAATGAACGACCAGGCGGTTGGTCAGTTTATACATGCCAATTCCCCCTAAGAAAATGTAAAGCAGGTTTTCATAATGAAACAGGGTGATATCATACCGTCCAATGAAAGAAAAGAACCAGACAACAGGATTCCATGCACCACTTTGCATATCTCCGTAAACAGGATTTCCCTGGTAAACATAAGGACTCCAGAAAGGCCATTCCCCGTTACGGATGGCTTCACTGATATTAAACCGATAAGGCAGGAAATAATGAATGGCATCATTCTTTACACTGAACAAACCTGTGGTAAGCGGCCAGTAAGCGAGCAGGCAAATCAACAGCAACAGGGCATAATGCTGATAATGAATCTTATTTTCCCGGGATAAATGGGGTAAACTCATGGGGCTGGCTCCGGTTTGGTCATTCAAAATAGATAAAAATTTACCAACGGCGTCAGGAATGTGCCTACTCTTTTCCCAAAAGAATGAACATCTGTGATGTTTTGGCAAATGGCTTCCTTGCAAAATCAAACAGGGCGAATAAAGCGCTGACCGGTGCAAATAGCCAGTGGAAGATGATGGGTCTTTGTGCCGATATCCGAACCATCCTTTTCCGGTACAGTGATGCTATGATACTGAATGCCCAGAAAGGGGCTCCCTGTGTATAAACGAGTTTATTCATTTTCAATGATGTCTTTTCTAAGAGGATCCGGAAACTTTTTTCAGAGAAAATGACCCAGTGCCTCGGGCAGTGCAGTCCCCCCCAATATGTTTTTTTATAAAGCCGGGCATCCCAGCTATCCGTATTGGGTGTTTTAATAACAATCATTCCGCCGGGAGCCAGCAGGGATTCTGCTTTTTGTAAAACAGCCAGCGGGTTGGCTACATGTTCAACCAGGTTCAGCATCAGAATGCAATGAAATAACTTACCGGTATTAAATGATTCTATGGTCCCTTTAAAGTAAGCATGGCCTTTTTCTTCCGCAATGGTTTTGGCTTTTTCATCGATATCGACCACCTGGGTCTCATGGATACGTTTATCGGTTTTTTTCAAAATATCCAGCATCCAGCCGGTACCTCCGCCCACATCCAGAACATGAATGGCCGGACCGGGAATTTGTTTCAATAGTTTTTTGAAAAACCGTTTATCCAGCCATTCTTTCAGATGAACGATAATATTTTTTGGCTTGTTGACAAATGAATAATAATTGGACGGATAGATCTTATTCAGCTGATCAGCAGGTACGGGATGAATGAATAAGGTTCCGCAACCGGAACAGGAATAATAATTGAATTCTTCTTCCACGGAAAAATATTCATAATCCCTGGCTTTACTCCATAAACTGATTTTTTGCTTTTGGCATACGGGGCAATATGACGGAGTTGTATTCAGGGTGCAGCTATTAATTTCTTAAAGACCCTTGAATAGGTGGTCCGGGATGATCGAATGACCGGCGCTGTTTTTTCGCAATTCAGCAGGAATTCTTCGATTTCTTTTAACCGGGTATAAGAAATAACCGGATCCCAGTGATGGATCATATGACGGGTGAAACCCGCAGAACCAAAGCTGCTGCTGAGTACCGTATGAACAAACAACCGGCTCAGTTTACCATGAGCTTGTTTATAAAAATTGGTGGTATGCATGGCCAGTTCATCACGATGTTCCAGGATCTGGCGGATGGTTGCAAAGAAGGGGAAAAAGACCCCGAACCCAAGGATCCAGGTAATGGCAAAGGGCCAGTTGCCGGTGATGATTGCGGCAAACAGGATCATACCATGTAAAAATAACCCGGCAAGCAACATCAGGCGGCTTTGTCTTATTTGCACATTGGTCAGGATCGATTTGCTTTCTTTTCTGATTATTGTTTTAAGTAAATGGATGCCTGTAAATGTTTCAAGAAAAAACATTTTTGTCAGTGCATTAAAATAGGAAACTTCGGTATCGAGGGGAGTTCCTAAATGAACATGATGCTGCCAGTGGATTTTGCGGTATGACTTCAGGGATAATCCAAAGGGCAGGCAAAGAAACAGGGTGGCCAGCCGGTCATTTATTTTTTTAGAGGGATGAACATTAAAATGTCCGGCTTCATGAATGAACAAAGCAAGATAAGCGGCAACATATCCAATTAAAATGCTGCTTACAGCGGTGACAATCCACCAATACCAATAGATTTTATTGGTGAGCATGATGGTGGATCCTGCAATCAGCAGCAGGAAAAAATATCCTTTGCCGGTATCAAACAAAACCGTTGAATAACGGGGGTGCAGATTTTTTCTGAATTCAGCATAAGTCATCCCATTGCTGTCAGCAACTTCTTCAAAACGGATTCCTTCAAGATTATTCTGCATATCAGTGTACAAATCTATGAAAGAAAGAAGGATGAGATGAAAACATGGCGTACCAGGAGAAAAAAGAATAAATGAGGAAATGCGTTTTTACAATACTGCTTAATCCCTTTCTCTCCTTTATCCTCCCGGCTTAATTTATTTTTTTCCAAACGGCGATTATGGTTTTCCCGAAACAATGAAAGAAAATTCTGTCAGTGATTTTTGAAACCGGGATCAGCCAGTTGTCCCAGAACCTGACCTGCTTAAGCGTAGGATATTTCTGCCTCAAAAAAAGTTTATTCATTAATGCAGCAACAAAACCGGTCGTATCATAATACCTGCTGCTGACCTGCATTGTACCGTCGGGAGTTATTTCCCGCAACATTTTTTTGTTGTAACGCCGGCAGTGGCCGATGGCTTTGTCAAAAGGGCTGTATAAAAATTGAAAAGCGGGGGACAAGACGATGATATGTCCGCCCTTATTCAACAAGGCAGCTGCTTTTTTCATTTCTTCTTTGTCCTCTATTATATGTTCCAGCACATCTATATAAATAATGGTATCGGATGTCGTATTGACCTGGCTGATTGTTCCCTTTAAAATGCGGCAATTGGGAGGAAATTCTTTGTTGTCAATTTTCTTTTTCAATGAAGCGCTCATGTTTTTATCCGGCTCCAGCATCAGCCATTGATCTGCTTTGCCATCATTCAGCAAAAGAGCTGTGGAGCCGAGGCCGGCGCCCACTTCCAGTACATTCCCATTGATAAAAGGCCTGATCTTCCCGGAAAAATATTTTTTCCAATGGGTGGCATGCTGAAACAAAACAAGTTCTTCACCGGGATATGTGAAAGATTCACTCATTTATTGTATGGTTTCAACGGGCCCGGCGTAATCCTTATAATGCTGTGCAGGGATAAATTTCCGCTGAGATTGTGAAGACAGGTAAAGAAATATGGTGAAAAGGGAAAGAAGGAAACTTTGCAGCAGTATGATCAGCATGGCAGAAATTACCGTAGACGTCCAGCCCGGAATAGCGAGATCGGTAAAAGTCCTGATACCGATCAAAGCCAGTATGACCAGTAATGAAAAACCGATCAGTACCAGCGAAAAAACAAGAAGACGGCTGGCGATCAGGTCCATAAAAACAGCAATGGCGCCCAATCCATGTATCAGCAGGGAATGAAAATTCATTTTTGAATGCCCCGTATATCTTTTTCCCCGGTGCGTAACAATGGAAGCATACGGCAAACCGGTTTTCAGAATACCACCTGCAATATGATTCCAGATTTCGCTGTAGTAAACTACTTTATCGAGCAGGACCTCCGGCATCACTAAAAAATTGCCAAAGGAAATTTTTTTACCGGTAAGCAGGCGGAAAGCGAATTTATAAATAGAATAAAAAAGCCGGAACCTGCTTCCTTCCTGCCTGGATTTACGCTGTGCAAAAATGATCTTCCCGGGATTTTTTGCCGATTCTTTCAATAATGCCATGGCATCGTCAGGCCTGTCTTCCCCGTCGGCATCCATCACAAGTACTTTGTCGCAGGCTATGTTTTCTTTGATATAAGCCAGCCCGATCGCAATGGCTTTTTGATGACCGATATTGCGGAGCAGCTGGATTATTTTGAGGGAAAATTCGGCCGGAACTTTAATTTTCATTTGTTCAGCAGATCCGTCATTGGCGACGAGTATTGAAAACCTGGTTCCGGTGAATTCCTGGCAGGTTAATGCCAGTTCGGCCAGCAGCCGGTTCAGCGCTTCTTCATCATTGAATACAGGGATCAGTATGGTAATTTGTTCGGCCATCAGCACAAGGATTAAAGATACAATCAAAAAAATGATAATGAAATTCTGTATCCTCAGGCAAATTTCCCTTTCAGGTTTAGGAAATATCTTTCAAAATAATTAAAGCTGAGCCAACTGAGTGCAATGGCAACCAGGGTGCCGATCACCGAAACAGAAAATGCAAGGGCCCATCCACCGGCAAATCCATTCAGCCAGGAAGATATATAAGGAGAAAGTAACAGGTAAACCGGCCAATGAAAAATATAAAAGCCATAGGAGATCCTGCCAAAGAATTTCAATAGCGGGATGTTGAATAAGAAATTGATCAGTTTGGTTTCACGGGTTACAGCCTGGTTGACCAGTAATCCCAGCATCATGGCAAAAGTGGTGTAACCTGCCAGCGCCAGGTAAGGGAAGGAAAACTGGTAAAGACGGTTCATGAAAAAGAAAACAAAATTCATCACGGCAAAAAACAATACAATGCCGGTTGTATATTTTTTAAGAAAATGCAGGTTGATCTTTCGCACCAATGCCACCATGCAGCCAATACAAATGCCGTCGATCCGGGTAAAGGTGTACAGGTTGTAATAAGCAAAGCCGGAAAGATGATGCATCCAGATCCATAAACGAAGACCAATAGTGGCTGCCAGTATGATGGATATGAAGACAAGCAGGTATTTCGGTTTTCGTAACAACAGGATGGCTAATGGCCAAAGCAGGTAAAATTGTTCCTCTACGGCCAGTGACCAAAGATGATTCAGTGTATTGGTTTGTACGGGGGGATTAAAAACATAAAGCCAGTTCTGTAAATAGGTCCAAAGCCAAACCTGGTTATCTGAATAATATTT
>CAZQGZ010000166.1:0-7084 GCA_964592935.1 uncultured Chitinophaga sp.
TATGGTATTCGGAGAATTTCGGAATGTAGGTATAGCTGATCACGTTACCATCCACATCGCCCCATTTGTTCTGGCGGAAAATCACCATTCTTTCCGACCAGTCGTACATCCTGACTTCATAAAGACGGGATGTGTAGTCGCCGATAAAAACAAACTGGTACCAGCTTCCCTCGTTCAGGGGCACCACGACCGGCATTTCGTATTCACTTTCCATAGTGATCGAAGCTTCTTTCAGCAACACATATCCATCCAGGCTGTATAAATTTTTGAGACTGTCCACCTGCCTGCTGATCATTTCATTGCTGCAGGATTCACTATGATTAACCGGTTGCGAAAAAACAGTATTCCCGGCCAGGAAGACAAGGAGCAAAAAAAGCAGGAATAGTTTTTTCATAACAGGTTTTCTATGGTATTGGAAGTACAACATAAATATAGCAGTTGATTTCCGCGGGTTTAAATTTTAGTCATAAAATTTTCAATGAAAAGTACATTTTCGCAGGGAATCTACGGCAAGTTCCGGGCCAAGGGGGCAGGGGACGGGCTGAATACCTTACAAATTATGAAAATTATGGAAGGGCTCCACATTTTTTTGATGCGGATCAACCTGCGGATTGCCGGTTAAAATAGATCGCATTGGCCTGCTGCAGGCAGGTGATGGAAAGGTCGTTGATGCATACATGCGGGGGCAACGTGGTGCAGTAATAAATGACCTCAGCCACATCCGCTGGGGTGAGCGGCTTTAATCCATCATAAATTTTTTTAGCGGTTGTTTCATCTCCTTTAAAACGGACCACGGAGAATTCTGTTTCGGCTGCACCCGGATTGATGGATGTTACTTTGATATTATGCCGCAGCAGGTCGATCCGCATGCCCTGGCTGATGGCATCCACGGCATACTTGGTGGCACAATACACATTTCCTTTTTCGTAGAGTTGCTTGCCTGCTACCGAACCCATGTTGATGATATGTCCCTGCTTTCTTTCCGCCATCAATTGCGAAACAGCTTTTCCCACATATAAAAATCCTTTTACATTGGTATCGATCATCACATTCCAGTCATCCATACCGGCTTCTTCAAAATAATCGCGGCCCAGGGCCAGTCCTGCATTGTTGATGAGTACATCAATGGCTTTCCATTCAATGGGAAGATGATTAATGGAATCAAACACTTCTTTTTCCTTCTGCACATCAAAAGGAAGTTGCAGCACCGCGACATTATATTTCATCTCCAGGTCATCCGCCAGCCGCTGCAACCGGTCTTTTCTTCTCCCGTTAATGATGAGATCATAGCCGTTGGCTGCAAATTGATAGGCACAGGCTTCGCCAAATCCTGATGTGGCGCCGGTGATGAAAACGATTTTTTGCATAAATGGGTTTATTATCCGGCTAAGTTAAAAGATATTTATTTCACGCAAAGGCGCAAAGACGCAATATGAGACCAGGTATATTAATTCTCAGTATTTTTATTGGCAAAACACATTTTATGGACGAAAATGCTATTGCAAAATTAGTTGTTGATGTGGCCTACAGAATTCATAAAGAATTGGGGCCGGGCTTATTTGAATCCGTTTATGAATCTGTTTTTGACTATGAACTTGCCAACGAGTATGGTTTAATTGTTCAACGACAACCAATACTTCCGGTAATCTGGAAGGAGGTAAAACTCGATTTAGGATTTAAGCCAGATTTGATTGTTGAGAACAAAGTAATTATTGAATTAAAATCAGTTGAAACAGTATTGCCTGTTCACTACAAACAATTATTGACTTATCTGAGGCTCACTGGTTTGAAGTTGGGACTGCTCATCAATTTTAATGAAGCAATAATCAAAAATGGAATTAAGAGAATAGTTAATGGTCTTTGATTGTTTTTTGCGCATTTGCGTCTTTGCGTGCAATCACCTGATCAACGCAACCGTTCCTTTCAGGAAGACCGTCCCGCCGAGATAATCAACAGCGCTCACCATCCATACAAAAACAGCTGAGCTCTGGAGTTTGCCTGCAATTGTTCCATCCCATCCGTGCCGGTCCTGGGTTGTGGTGAAGACCCGTTCGCCCCAGCGGTTATAAATGCTGAAATAATTTATTTTTTTGATCCCAACCGATATCGGGAAAACCGTATCATTAAGACCATCGCCATTGGGAGTAAAGGCAGTGGGAACAAATATGGTGGGTTTTACTTTGAAAACTCTTACTGTAACAAAAGCGGAATCGGGACAACCCGCACCATCCCGTACCACCAATTTATACCTCACACTGTCAACATTCAATCCATACACACCTATCGGGTTATAGATTGTTGTACTTGATAAACCGGTAGGCGGGCTCCACGTACAGGTGACACCTCCGCTACCTTGTAAATACAATGGTTGTCCTACTACCACGATCGTATCACGTCCCGCATAAGCACGCACTTTCGGATTCACGGTTAAAACAACAGAGTCCACGGCCGGTTTGGGGCAGCCCCTGTTGTCGAACACTGTAAAATAAATGGTTGTCGATCTGGGCGGACTCGCAATAGGATTCAATATCGTTGAATCATTTAAATATTTTGATGGAGTCCAGGTAAAAGAATTCCCGGTCATCGTGGCATTCAGTTGTACCGAAGTATTATAACAAAGAACCTGGTCCGGACCCAGTGCAGCCACAGGATAAGGTATCGTTGTAATCGTTACATCATCAAAGTCAAAACAGGACCCGATACTTAGCCTGACCTGGTAGGTAGTAACGGAAGCAGTGGGAGTTGCAATCGGATTTCGGATGGATGGATTGTTCAATGTTGCGGCGGGCGTCCAGACGAATGTCAATGCATTGGTAACCGGATCCAATTGTACCGCATCCGTTAAACAGATCGTAGTATCTTTCATCGGTTGCAAACTCACTCCGGTCGTAACTCTTACGTGCACCGAATCCTGGTTCACACAACCATTAGCATCGAGATTGACCACATACCAGGTATCCGCCTTCGGAAATACCGTAGGTGATGCCGTGTTTGCATTGATAATATTGGTCAATGGTGTCCAACTGAATGTACCGGTTCCGCTAGCATTCAGTGTTATGCTGTCAGGTATGCAGATCAAAGCATCTTTGAAAGCAAGCGTGATCAGTGGTTTGGAGAGGACATCAATATTGACAATCGCCGTATCAATACATCCTTTGCTGTTGGTTACAATCAACCGGACATCTTTTATTCCCGGAGTTGGATAGGTCCATTGAGGATTCCTGATATGCGAAGTATCAGCCAATGTGGACAGGTCGCCAAAATTCCAGCTCCAGCTATTCACCACTCCATACCGTGTATTGGTTGTATCAGTAAAAAAGAATGGATTGGACACACAACTTCCGTTAAAGATAAAACCGGGGAAAAAACCGGGATACACTTTTACGATGGATGTTGTGGAGTCTGTACATTGCTGATTTTTATTGACGATCATTTTGACAATAAAAGTTCCCGTGTCGGGATAAGTATAAGATGGATTGGCCAGGTTGGAAGTATCATTGGTTAAACCCGGCACTCCAAAATCCCAGAAATATGTATTGATCAGCGGGCTCGGGGTTTTATTGTAAAAACTCAGGGTGAAACCGTCACAGGTTATATATTGAGGATCCAGGGTAGGTGTCAATGCTTCACAATCGCCCACACGTACATGGAGTTCTTTTCTTGTTCTGGCAATCAAAACACCGTTCCTGTATTCATATACGCATACGCAGAGAACATACTCCCCGGTGATGGACGGAGCAAAGCCACTGATAATTCCGGTGACAGGATTTATAGTTACTCCCGCGCCCATGGGCTGAGTTCCGGAAAATGGCGATTGGTAAGGAACCAGTCCATAAGGCGGATTGGTCGCAGTAGGCGGAGCAGGATTATTCTGATCAGCCCCGGTAAATGCATCACAAAAATAATAAGATAAAGAGTCGTTATCAGGATCGGAAGCCTGGAAAGACAACTGGAAGAAATTATTGTGACAGACAACCCCGGTATCACTGATCGGAAATACCGGGCTGCTGTTGGTTTCAGCGTTCTGGCCGGTTGCAGTACCCGGGATCGCAATCATGAATGTATTGCCAACTGTTCCGCTTGCAACAAGATTATTGATCCCCGCTATCCTGCAGCAACGCTGGTAAGCGACAATATATCCATCGGGGGTGGAGGGTAATTCGATGGATGCGAGTTCATAAATTACAATGGTATAATAACAACCGGTTTGATCCCCGGTGATGCAGGGTTCATCCCGGATCCTTCCCAGGTTATATTGATTGGTGAGCTCCACGCTCACATCCTGTAAAAATTGATTGTTACCCGCACTGAAGATGGTGAAGTTGATCGGGTTGGATAATTGTCCCGGGGATGGGTTACAGATCATGTAAACGGTCAGGGTAATATTATATCTCAGGTTCGTTCCGGTACCGGGTCCCAGATACCGGTAGGTGAAAAAGCCTCCCTTGATATGCGCAGCATTTGCCGAAACAGAGAAAACAAAAAAAGAAACTATGGCGAGTACAATTCGTTTCATTGATCGGGATTAATCAAATATTGGTTGTCGTTTCGTCTATTTCCAGCAAAAATTTCTCCAGGATCTCCTTACACTTCTCTTTTTCTTCCAGCATGCCCATATGTCCCGAATTCAGGAAAATATAAATGTACGATTTTCCCGGCAGATGGGATTGAGCCAGAACATCTTCCATTGGTATGATCGTATCGTTTTTTCCCATGATAAATAGTACAGGCACAGTGGCTTTTTGTAACATATGGGTCCGGTCGGGCCGCTTCATCATTGCTTCATAATAAGAAACGATGGCAGGGGCTGAAAAGTTGTTTGAAGCCCTCACTAATTCATTGATCATTTCAGGCCTTTCCTCCCGGGTTTGCTGCGAAAAAAGATTCGGCAACGTGGCTTTCAGGAAGGCAAATACCCCGTGTTCCCGGGTAAATTCAATCCCTTTTTGCCGAGATGCTTTCTTCTCCTCCGAATCGGCATATGCTGTAGAATGAAATAAGCCAAAGGAGTTTAAATAGCCGGGATATTTTTCAGCGAATGCGAGGGTGATATAACCGCCCATGCTGTGGCCGATAAGTGTTGCCCGTTTGCCTGCCGCGGGGGAAGCTTCCTGATCAATAATAGCTTTAACCAGGTCTGCCATTCCTTCCATACTCATATCATCAATCATTTCTGAATTTCCTGATCCGGGAAGATCAGGTACGATCAGCCTGAATTTATCCTTCAAAATTTCAACCTGGTTATTCCAGATGTTTCCGTCTTCTCCAAATCCGTGTATAAGAACAACAGGATTGCCTATACCGGAGATGCGGTAAAAAATTCTTTTATTTTGGTATTTGAATTCTTTGTTCATTTATTAAATAAGGGCTAAAGCCCTCCGTACCGCTTTATTTATTTTATTGCCCCGGCTTAAAAGCCGGGGCAATAAAAAGCCGGGGCAATTGATTGGGATCATGTATGGGCTTTAGCCCTGAATTTTTTTTTCAACTTATTAAATAAAACAATTCCTATTGACAAGACACTGAGCACAACCATGATCTTCGAAAGAATATCACCATATTTTACAAAAAAGGTCCTGTGGTTATTTCCGGCCGGAATGTTCAGTTTAATGGCAGCATTCGTATCGTAAGGTTGCGGATCAATTACATTTCCATACGGATCGATAAAACAACTGATACCCGTATTGGCGCTCCGGGCCACCCAGGTCCTTGTTTCGATGGCCCTCAGTCTTGCATAGTTCATGTGTTGCCGGTGGCCGGGTGTTTTTTTCCACCATCCGTCATTCGTGATGATGCAGATCAGGTTGGCTCCGTTGCGGACATACTTACTCATAAATTCTCCATATACACTTTCATAACAAATGGCCGGAGCAATTTTATATCCATGTTTCTCCATCAGCACCGTTCTTTCTTTTTGTTTGGCATAACCTGCCGTGGTGCCGCCGAATTTTTCAAACCATTTGTCCAGGAAATGCAGGAACCAGGGCAATGTTTCCACCCCCGGCACCAGCATGGACTTATGATAGAATGCGGATGCACCGGAACTGTCGAGCAACGCCGATCCATTATAAGATTCGTAATGATGACCATTATATTCTTCTGAGTATTTTGTTTTATGATCAAAGACCCGGAAGCTTTCTATCCCGGTGAATAATGATAAATGGGGATGCCGTTGCAGGAATGCCCATAAGGGATTCAGGAAAAAATTTTCTTTCAGCGTTCCTTCATCAATTCTTGAAGCCGTATACAACGCAGTCTCCGGCCAGATGACCAGGGCGGTGTTATCATCAATTTGCTTTTCACCGGTACTGATCAGTTTTTGTAACATGGCTTCAAAGGAGCCTGTTACATCCGAAACTTTTTCATAGGGATCGATATTGGGTTGTACAACTACAATATTTTTATCAGTTGATATTGCTTTACGGGCTTTTACCATCATGGATAGTCCAATAGGGATAATTAAGGTAAGTACGGCAGCGACCAGGTTTTTATAGGTCTTCCCGTTTTCCCGGCTAAAATTATTTTTTACATGCAGGAACAAAAGAATATTCACCAGCATTATCCATAAACTTCCGCCGCTGGTTCCGGTGAATTCATACCATTGTACCCAACCAGGTTGGGTAGCAAAGGCATTGCCGAGTGTGAGCCAGGGCCAGCTCAGCCCCCAGTCCTGCAGGTGGATGTATTCAAAACACATCCAGAAAGCTACCAGTGATGAATAACCGATTTTTTCACCCAGTCTTTTTTTGACGATCTTAAATCCCAGCCAGGGCAGACACATGATCAGGCTGTTGGCAACAAAAGCGGCGATGGCCCCGGGTTTGGAGGCATTCCAGATCCACCAGGTGGTGGCCAGGTTCCAGACCAGCATGGTGACATAAGTAAGTCCGAAGAACTTCTTCCGGCTTTTCACCTTCGATTCCAGCCAGAGCAAGGGTATCCAGGCAATGAAAATAAAAAAGGTAAGGGATGATACCGGCCAGGCGGCCCAGAGCAACAAACCGGATGCTAATGCCAGGAAAAGATTATTAAAGCGTTTGATTTGGTTCATAGTTATATTTCATGGCTGAATGCTTTGGTAATT
>CAZQGZ010000167.1:0-7021 GCA_964592935.1 uncultured Chitinophaga sp.
ATTCATGATCAGTTATTATACCCTACTTCACCGGCTTCTTCGTATTCGTGTCTTTTAAAGCCACGCTGTCGGTGGCCGGCTTTGTTTCTTCTTTATACAACTCACCCTGCGGCGCTTTCGCGTTGGGGGGATTTGATCCTTTTAAACTTTTTACATAAGAGGTTACCTGTGCGATCTGTTTATTGGAATAGGCATTTTGCCATTGCGGCATGGCATTGAATCCATACCGGATCATTTTAAAAATACTTTTTACATCACCGCCATGTATCCAATAATCATCGGTCAGGTTGGGACCCACATCTCCTGCACCACCAGGTTTATGACAGGTAATGCAGGATTTATCATATATCATTTTGCCTTCAGCAATATCGGCAGGTGCGGTAAGCAGTTTTACCGTGTTCTCATCTATTAATTCACCCTTTAGTTTCAGGGTCTCATTGATCCTCGCTTCCGCAATGGCCACGGATCTTTCATATTCCTGTTTGCTCGATGGTCCTGTATGTGATACATGAAAACGCCATAAATAAATAACGGCAATAATGATAGTGAGATAAAATCCATACAGCCACCAGGGCGGTAAGCGGTTGTTCAATTCGCGGATGCCGTCATAATCATGCCCGAGGTCAAGATCCGCTTCCTGCTCCACGGGTCTTAGTTTATTAAAACGATCCCACCAGCTTAATGCTGGCTTTGCCGCCAACCCGGGTTCAGAGGCGATCAACGCTTTTTCCTGCTTTGTAAGTAACAGCCTCCATTGAACAAATAATACAAAAGCTATTAAAATCTCAACCAGTAAAACAACAACCATTAGATAGAAAGTCGCGGGAGCCAGGCCCCCGATGGTATTGGCAGTTTCTTTCGCAACCTCTTTTGCTTTCGGATCCTGCGCAAACAGGGTTGCTGATGCCAACAGGAAAAAAACAGTCAGAACCGTTGCCGTATTGGATTGTTTTTCTTTTATCCTTTTAACAACTTTTGCCTTGATGCCGGCTTTCCTGACCAGTTTGGCTGCCAGGACAGCAATGATGATCAGGAATAAAGCCATCAGCAAAACCATGATCACCGCCAGGGGGTGACTGAAGATGAAAGGATCCTGTGGTCCTGCGGCCCATACAGGCATGGTAGCCATTATGAGTGATACAGCAAGAACACTGATTATATATTTTAGTTTTTTGTGCATATGAAAAAACTTGTGGTTAATAATGTTAGTTATCCAGCGGGATGCGGCTGATCTCTTTAAAACTTTTCTTTTTTGTCTTGATCACCCAGGTCAGCATAACGGTGAAGAAAACAACAAAGATCATCAGGGAGATCAACCCGAACAGGCTGACACCGCTGACCCTTTCGATATAATGGATAAATTTCATGTTGATTTATTTTATTTGTTTTCTGCCAATGGTTTTTTGGATTCCAGTTTGATATCCCTCCCGAGACGCTGCAGGTAAGCGATCAGCGCAATGATCTCTTTATTGGAATCGGTTTCAATCTTATCTTTTTTCAAACTTGCGGCGATCGCATCAGCCTGGCGCATGAGGTCCTTGTTGGCTTCCCGTTCATAACTTTCGGGATAAGGAACACCCAGTTTCCGCATGGCCCCGATCTTGGCGGCTGTGGTTGATGTATCCAGGTTATTGTCCAGCAGCCAGACATATTGCGGCATCAATGATCCCGGTGACATGGACCTCGGGTCATACATATGGTTATAATGCCAGCTATCGGGATACTTGCCTCCCTCCCTGGCCAGGTCAGGTCCCGTTCGTTTGCTTCCCCATTGGAAGGGGTGATCATACACAAACTCGCCGGCCTTTGAATATTCTCCATACCTCGCTACTTCATCCCGGAATGGTCGTATCATCTGTGAGTGACAGGTATAACATCCTTCTTTAACATAAATATCCCTTCCCTGTAATTCCAGCGGCGTATAAGGTTTTACACTGGCAATCGTGGGAATATTGGATTTGACCAGGAAAGTGGGGATCATTTGAACAAGACCTCCGATTGAAACGAGGATCAGGCTCAGCACCAGCATCGTCAATGGTTTTCTTTCCAGGATCCGGTGCCAGTATTCTTTTTTCTTCGAAACTTCTTTCACCATCGGCGCTGCTTCGGCGGCTTCATTGGCAATGAATGAACCGTGGCGTATGGTTTTATAAAGATTATACACCATGATTAATGCACCGGTAAGGTATAATGCACCACCGATACTTCTCATAATATAGAGAGGTTTGATATTGGTCACCGTTTCCAAAAACTGGAATTTCAACTGGCCTTCCGGTGTGAATGATTTCCACATCAGGCTCTGTTCAAATCCCGCCCAGTACATCGGCACCGCGTAAATGATGATGCCAATGGTGCCCAGCCAGAAATGACTGGTGGCTAATTTTTTTGAATAGAGATTGGTGCCCCACATTTTCGGGATCATGTAATATAGTATGGCAAAGGCGAGAAACCCGTTCCATCCCAGTCCGCCAATATGCACATGGGCGATCGTCCAGTCCGTGAAGTGAGAAATGGCATTCACACTTTTTAAACTCATCATGGGACCTTCAAAAGTACTCATACCATAACAGGTGATGGCCACCACCATGAATTTCAATACAGGATCTTCTCTTACTTTATCCCAGGCACCACGAAGGGTAAATAATCCATTGAGCATACCGCCCCAGCTGGGTGCGATCAGCATTACGGAGAAGACAACCCCCAGCGATTGGGCCCAGTCGGGTAACGAAGTATAAAGCAGGTGGTGAGGGCCTGCCCAGATATAAATAAAGATCAGCGCCCAGAAGTGGATGATGGAAAGACGGTAAGAATAAACCGGGCGGTTAGCCGCTTTGGGAAGAAAATAATACATCAGTCCCAGTACCGGGGTGGTTAAAAAGAATGCCACCGCATTATGACCATACCACCATTGCACCAAGGCATCCTGCACGCCGGCGAACCAACTATAACTTCCGGTCAGGGAGTAAGGGAGTTCCATCGAACGAACAATATGCAGCAGGGCTACCGTGACCCAGGTGGCGATATAAAACCAGATAGCAACATACAGGTGTTTTTCTCTTCGTTTAATGATGGTGCCAAACAGGTTGATCCCGAATAGGACCCATACCAGCGCGATGGCAATATCGATGGGCCATATCAATTCCGCATATTCGGCCCCGTTGGTAAGGCCCAGCGGCAACGTGATGGCAGCGGCTACAATGATCAGTTGCCATCCCCAGAAATGGATCCAGCTCAGGCGATCGCTGAACATCCTTGCCTTGCAGAGCCGTTGCAATGAATAATAAATACCTGCAAAGGAGGCATTGCCAACAAAGGCAAAAATGATTGCATTGGTATGAAGCGGACGCAATCTTCCGAAGGTGGTATAAGGAAGACTGAGACTGCTTTCCGGGTAGTACATCTGGATGGCTACCCAGAGACCAGCCAGCATGCCCACTACGCCAAATACGATGGTGGCATATCCAAATGCCTTTACGATCCTGTTATCATAATAAAATTTTTCTACTTGCATGTGTTGGTTTGTTTGTTGATTGATTCGGTTTACGTCATCCGCAGTTTATCTACGGGGAAGAAGGGGGTTTATCATCAAAAAGAATTCTCGATGCCGGTGAAATGTCATCTTCAAACTGGCCCGACCTGACGCTCCACAAAAAGGCGACCAGGAAAAGACCCGCTACTGTAATACTGGCAATCAGTAAAATAATTATGACACTCATGTATTTATTAAATCCCGATCCTTCAACTATGAACAGAACTGTCGGGAGCAGTAAAAATATCCGGGGGTTATGGGGTATCGGATAATCACTATCAACCCTATGGCTGATTTTTATCATAGTCAACTTCAGGTATTGATTGATATCAATTAACTCAATTTCATAGTCCTGGCCAGGAGGCTGCTGCTGCCAAAAGTGATCAGTAAAATGCTGAGAGAGCTACTGGGCATCAGGATGGCGGCTACCAGCGGTGAAAGGTTTCCCTGTACCGCGAAAGCCAATCCGATGATATTATAGACAATGGATAAAATGAAACTGGCCATCACAATATTCCGGTTGGCCCGGCACAGGTAAATGAATTGGGTAAGCTTGGAGATCTGCCTGGCTTCCATGATGGCATCGCTGGATGGTGTGAAATTATTCACCTGTTCAGAAACGGCAATACCCATATCGCTTTGTTTCAAAGCGCCGGCGTCATTCAAACCGTCCCCGATCATCATCACTTTTTCTCCCCGATGCTGCAATTGTTCAATGTAATGAAGTTTATCTTCCGGTTGCTGGTGAAACAACAGCATGGAATCATGGCCCAGCATGTTCCGGAGATGATCTTTTTCCGCATCATTGTCGCCCGATAAAACAGAAATGCGGTAATTCTTTTTTAACCGGTTCAGTAAAGGCATTAATTCATCCCGGTAATGATTGCTGAATTTGAAATGTCCAAATAACTGATCATTGATACAGACATATACCGAGGTTCCCCAATGGTAATTCCTGCGGCCCCGGACAAAAGAATAGGAACCCAGTTTCAATACATCGCCGTGAACGATCCCCATGATCCCCATACCCGGCGTTTCTTTATATCTTTTCACTTCAATGCTTCTTCCCTGGTCAAGGTGACGGACCAGCGCCTTGCTCAGCGGGTGGGAAGAACAGGCAGCCAGTGCGGCTACCTGTTCCTGCTGGTACGTGGTCAATAAGAGTCCTTCATAGGTGATATCTTGTTCGAGGGTGGAGGTCAGTGTTCCTGTTTTATCAAATACGATATGCGTTGCTTTGGCCATGTCTTCGATGGTTTGTGCATTGCGCAGGTAAAAATGATTATGTCCGAGGATCCGGAGGATATTCCCGTTGGTGAATGTATTGGATAACAATAAAGCACAGGGACAGGCAATAATAAAAATGGATGTAACGGCCGGCCAGATCCGGGAAGCATCATTTAATTTCCAGTAAACAGCCGTGATAAAAGCGATGGTAAGAATAATAAAAGTAAAATACCGGCTCAGCAAATGAACGAATGAAACACTTTTGCTTGCTTCCGTTTTGTTATTATCATCCCGGTTCCATAGCCTGGTGAGGTAACTTTGCGCTACTTCTTTCACCACGAGTATTTCGATATTGCCTTCTGTTTGTTTACCGCCGGCGTAGACCAGTTCTCCCACTTCTTTCAAAACAGGCAATGATTCACCGGTTACAAAACTGTAATCAATAAACGCTTTTCCTTTGGTCAGTATTCCATCGGCGGGTATCAGTTCTTCGTTATGAATCAGCAATGTATTACCCGGTTTGATATCGGGTAAAACGGTTGGAATTTCTTTATCCTCTTTCAACACGGAAACTGCAACGGGAAAATAAGAAGTATAGTCCCTGTCAAAAGATAATTGCCGGTATGTTTTATCCTGCAGGATGCGGCCCGCCAGCATAAAGAATACAATACCTGTCATGGAATCGAAATACCCGCCGCCGGTTCCGGAAATCACTTCATAAGCGCTGCGGATAAATGTGATGATAATGGCCAGGGCGATCGGTGCATCAATATTCAGGAATTTATGCTGTAACCCTTTCCAGGATGATTGATAAAAAGGAAGAGAAGAATAAAGAAGCACAGGAATAGCCAGGCCAAAATTCATCCAGCGGAAAATACTCCGGAGACCTTCTTCGCTGGCATCAATGCCCAGGTATTCCGGGAAACTCATCAGCATCACATTTCCAAAACAAAAACCCGCAATGCCCAACTGGTAGATCATGCTTTTATTGATCGCAGGTCTTTTTGATTTCAGGTCATTCAGGCTGATATAGGGTTCATAGCCGATGCTGGTGAGCGTTTCAACAACTTTTCTGAGACTTGTTTGCCGAACTCCAAAAACAATGTCAACTTCCTTTCTTGTAAAATTAACTTTGGCAGAAATGATTCCGGTGTCAATCCGGTGTAGGTTTTCCAACAGGTAAAGGCAGGAACTGCAGTGCATCTGCGGCAGGTAAAATGTAACGTGCACCTGTTTATCATCCCGGAAAAGAATCAGTTTAGCCTGGATCTTTTCATCATCAAGGAATGCAAACTTGTCTTTTCTTACTTTGATCCGTTGGCTGATGCCCGGCGCTTTGTTCAGTTTATAATAATCGCAGAGATCTTGCTGGTTCAGGATCTGGAAAACCATTTTGCAGCCTTCACAGCAGAAGTTTTTTTCTTCGAAATGAATTTTGTCATGGATACAAGTTTCCCCGCAATGATAACAAAGAAGTCTTTGATTGGTAATTGGTTTTAATGACATTTCTACCCAGATAAAGGGACTAAAATAGAAGGAGGGCCCGGTCACGGGGATGAGGAAGTTCAGAAGGAGGGGTGATTTATATCAATTGTTCCCTGGCAATTTATCAACGTGATATTCTGTCAACGAAATGTTCTGAAACTACCCATCATATTGAACGTCGCGGAAGCCAGCCGGCCTGTCTCTTCGCTGATGCCTCAGGTTGAATGCGGTTTTGCATTGTTGATAAATAAGTCCCCGTTTTTCATTTCTTCAGCAAGTTGACCGATGGATTTTGTTTCAAATAATTTTATCAGATTCCGTTTTATCAATTTATATTCCTTATGCATAGGACAGGGTTGGGTCTCTGAACATTTATTCAGTCCCAGTACACATTTATCCAGGACTTCACCCTCCCCCATAATTTTCAATATGACACGCACGGGCTTTTTCCTGGCTTTATCTGTAAGAAAGAATCCGCCATTCGGTCCCCGGACTGAACTTACTACTTTATTGTTTTTAGTAAGGATCTGCAATATTTTGGCAGTAAATGATTTTGGAGAGTCAATGGCTTTGGCAATTTCGGCAAGCCCGGGCCTGTTCTTTTCATCACTTCTCCCGGCAATATAAATAGTTGCTCTTAAAGCATATTCTGTTGCTTTTGAAAACATAATAAATATTTAAAAAATACCTGAATATATCACAAAATAGTGATTACGGGGCATTTTGTCGGGGGGGGGGGGGGGGGGGGGGGGGGGGGGGGGGGGGGGGGGGGGGGGGGGG
>CAZQGZ010000168.1:0-7005 GCA_964592935.1 uncultured Chitinophaga sp.
TGGACCGGTGATGCCTGGTACACCCGGGAAGTGGATTATTACAGCGAATGGGGACTCTATTACAGGGCAAGCCACGACCGGGCATTCCCTGTCTTGCAGAATTTTTTAAGGTCCATGTCACAATACGGAACCTGGGATGATCATGATTATGGTCCCAATGATATCGGCAAAAATTATATTTTAAAAGAAACCAGCCGGGAGATCTGGAAAAAATACTGGTGTAACCCATCTTATGGAGAAAACGGGCAGGGGATTTATACCATGATCAACTGGGGCGATGCCGATATTTTTTTAACGGATGACCGCTGGTGGCGCAGCGATGACAATATGAAAGATTCGGTGGAGGGATTTCCCAATGTTGAAAAACAAATGCTGGGTGAACAACAGATGGAATGGCTCAGGAATTCTTTATTGTTCAGCACCGCCACGTTTAAGATCATTGTATTGGGAAGCCAGGCCCTGAACCCGGTTTCACCATTTGATAAATGGTCATCCTTTCCTGCTGAATATGATGAGATGATGAACTTCCTTGCAGAAAATAAAATTAATGGTGTTTTGTTTCTTACCGGCGACAGGCATCACAGCGAGATCATCAAACTCGACAGGCCCGGCACCTATTCTCTATTTGATATAACTGTTTCACCGCTTACTTCCGGTACACATAGCTTCAGCGGCCCCGAAAAAAATAATCCGTACCGGGTATTGGGCATTGATGAAAAACAGAATTATGCCCGGTTTTCTTTCAGCGGGAAAAGAGGAGACCGGAAGATGACCGTGAATTTTTTCGGCATCAAAGGAGATCTGCTCGGGGAATGGAGTATCAATGAAAAAGATTTATTCACACCCAAAAAATAATATTATGAAACAAGTCATGTTATGGCTGCTTGTTACTGCCATGGGATTCCTGGCCTGTAAAGAAAAGAAAAAAGAAACCGGTAACGGGAAAGAGGAACAAAAAACCGGGGCGATTGTACAGGACCCTGCAAAAGATTCTGCAGCCATCAGAACGGTCATTACCGGTTTTTACAACTGGTATAATAAAAATTACAGTGCGTTTGAGAAATATCATCTTTACAGCGGGATCAAAAAGAAAGATGCCCCACCGTATAAAATCAATTGGGATGAAGTGGAAAAATACCAGCAGTTTATCCGGGACTCGGTGCCGCAGCTGGGAGAGGAATTTATCAGCAACCAGAAGAAATTCTTTCAGCAATGCGATTCCGCATTCAAAGTGGACACGGAGGATGAAATACCTTTCGGCTTCGATTATGACTGGTACACCAACAGCCAGGAAGATCCGCAATACCTGGTTGACAATTTAAACAAAGCCCATAACTGGGTCATTCAATACAAAGGCGATGATGCTACCGTTGATATCAGGCATTTCTTCTATGTAGAGGAAAGGCAAACGGAAGAAACGGTCATAAAACTGGCCATGAAAAAAGAGAACGACAACTGGAAAATTGCCAAAATCGGGATCGAATAAACTTTTGCAAGTTATGATGATTTATTTCGGATACAGGAAAGCACAGGTGATGCAGGCATTGCGTTATCATTTTATCAGCCGGCGGGAAATACTGGTCATGCTGATACTGGTCAATGTGTTTGCCATGACATCTGTCGTACTTTATCTTTTTAAAAAAATCACCCCCATGGCCTGCCTCACGGGCTCCTTATTATGGATCATCCTGATGGTCAGTTTCTGGTTTATTCTCCCGGGTATGGTGTACCGGAAGGCCATCACGTTCAAACACGAGTTCAGCATGGATTTTAAAGAAGATGAATTTACACTGGGACATGAGAAAGGATCGAAAACATGGCCCTGGTCGGCCCTGAAAAATTTTATAGAGAGCCCGCATTTTTTTCACCTTTATTTCGACAGCCGTTCTTTTTTACTCGTTCCGAAAGAGGGGTGCAGGAATGCAGATGAAGTGTATGAACTGAGGCAGTTGCTGAAAGCAAAAGTGAAGAAGAAGTGAATGGTGAATGGGGAGTGGCTGGTGGCGAGTGGGGAGTAGTGAGTGGTTAGTGGGGCAAGTAAAGATGATTTTCGTGGCTAAAAGCTCATAGCTTCTTTTCCATTACATAATGCGGGATCGTAATTTCTGTGAATTCATTGCTTGTAACCTTGTATCCCATTTTTTCATAAAAGCCGATAGCGTTCTTGCGGGCATGCATGCTCATTACTTTATACCCCCTGTCGCGGGCCAGGTTCTCCGCAAAATTCATCAATGCCCGCCCAATACCTTTTCCCTGCAGGTCATTCAATACAGCCATTTGTCTTAACCTTACCGTTTCCGGGTTTTCTTCCACCAGCATGCAGCAACCCAGCATATCATCGTCCTCAAAAGCACCGATAAGCATATTATCCTTTTCTTTTTCCAGTTCCTCACTTGAATAGCTCAGGCCAAGTGGTTTCCGCAATATTTCATCCCGCAGTTTTATCATCTGCCGGTATTCATGACTGCCGTGATCAAGAATTTTCAGTGCCATAACCAAACGGGGAATAGTTCAGGGTTTCTCCAAATAAGTCCTTGGGACAAATTACAAAGAACTTGTAATACTGCCAACCGTTTGTTATTATTATTTAAAATCGGGCCCTGTCAATTTAAGAGTATTATGGCCTCGTTTTCAATCCCTTGGGGGAAAAAAGGAAAAAACAACCTTTCCGATGCTGATTAATTCAAAAAGTATATTTTTGCTCCCTATAAACAAAACTTAAAGAACATGTCAGAAATTTCATCAAGAGTTAAAAAGATCATCGTTGAGAAACTGGGTGTTGACGAATCAGAAGTGACCAATGAAGCTTCCTTCACCAATGACCTGGGCGCCGATTCATTAGATACGGTAGAATTGATCATGGAATTTGAAAAAGAATTCAATATCTCTATTCCGGATGAGCAGGCCGAGACCATCACCACGGTTGGACAGGCTATTTCATACCTGGAAGAGCACGCCAAATAATGTATAACCTGTCATACCCATCCGTAGTACTTGCGGACGGGCAGCTATAAATTAAATCCGCCTTCTGACTGTCATTCAGCTGCGAAGGCGGTTTTACTTATACCTAGGAGATTAAAGGATCAGGAAGAGAGAAAAAGGAAAGCAGCAAATCACTGGCGGTATAAAAGAAATACTAACAGCGGGGACTCTTTTTGTCTCCTTTACTCTTTTGATCTCTTAGCTTATCTTTGATTAACTGCTTTATCTTTCTGCCATATGGAATTAAAACGGGTTGTTGTTACCGGCATGGGTGCCATTACTCCTTTGGGAAATACAATTCCTGATTACTGGAATGGATTGATCCAGGGAGTTTCAGGCGCCGATATGATCACCCAGTTCGATGCCGCTAAATTCCGGACAAAATTTGCCTGCGAGGTAAAAGGATTTGTACCGACCGATTTCCTCGAAAAAAAAGAAGCCCGTAAGATCGACCGCTTCACTCAATTCGCATTGGTGGTGAGCGACCAGGCCATGAACGATGCGGGTTTGAATAAAGATAATATTGATCCCGACCGGGTTGGTGTTGTTTTTGCCAGCGGGATCGGTGGCATCATGACTTTTCAAAGTGAAGTAATTGATTTTGCAAGAGGAGATGGTACACCCCGGTTCAATCCTTTCTTTATTCCCAAAATGATATTGGATATTGCCGCCGGGCAGATCAGTATGCGTCACAATTTGAGAGGACCCAACTTTGCGGTTGTGAGCGCCTGTGCCAGCAGTACGAATGCGCTGATGGATGCTTTTAACCTGATTAGACTGGGTAAAGCTGATATTATTCTGACCGGAGGAAGCGAAGCAGTGATCAGCGAAGCGGGAGTGGGCGGATTTAATGCGATGAAAGCGCTCAGTGAAAGAAATGATGATCCCAAAACGGCCAGCCGCCCCTACGATAAGGACCGGGATGGTTTTGTCATGGGAGAAGGTTCGGGTATGATCGTGCTGGAAGAACTGGAACATGCCAAAGCAAGAAATGCAAGGATTTATTGTGAGATCGGGGGTTGCGGTGCATCGGCCGATGCGTACCATATCACGGCTCCGCATCCTGAAGGATTAGGCGCCAAAAATGTAATGTCTGCTGCATTGAATGATGCCGGTATGAACCCGGATGAAATTGATTATATCAATACGCATGGCACATCCACACCCATCGGTGATGGCGCTGAAGTAAAAGCGATCGTCAATGTCTTCGGTGATCATGCCTATAAACTGAATATCAGCGCCACCAAATCCATGACCGGGCATTGTTTGGGTGCTGCGGGTGTCATTGAAGCGATAGCCAGCATGTTATCGGTAGTACATGATATCGTTCCCCCTACGATCAATCATTTCACTGATGATCCCGAACTGGATCCCCAACTCAACTTCACTTTTCACCGGGCACAGCCGCGCACCGTCAGGGCCGCATTGAGCAATACATTCGGGTTTGGGGGGCATAATGCATGTGTTATAGTAAAAAAATACAAATAATATTTCTCAAATTCCGTAGAAACAAATCCCAAATTCCAAATCCCATTACAGGAATATGCCAGTGATCTTTACGGTTGGTCTTATTTGGAATTTGTTATTTGTTATTTGGAATTTAAGCAGGATGGTATCTCAGTTTTAAGTTCGCCGGAAATTTCGTAGCTTAACCCCCGTGGATTTCTTTAAAAATTTTTTTAAGAACAAATCAGGTACTGCTTCAAAGAAGGATTTGAAGAATGTCCTGGGCTTTAAGCCCCATAATATTTCTTTGTATAAAGCAGCCCTTACTCACCGGTCGGTGGGAGAAAACGCCGATGAAAATAACGAGCGTCTTGAATACCTCGGTGATGCCGTGCTGAGCGCCATGATCGCCGATTATCTTTTCAAACGGTATCCTTATAAAGAAGAAGGGTTTTTAACGGAGATGCGGAGCAAGATGGTGAACCGGCAGCAGTTGAATGAGATCGCCATCAGGATGGGTTTAAAAAAGATCACCTTGTACAATAAAATGGATGGGTCACTGAAGACAAGCCAGATATTCGGTAATACCCTGGAAGCCCTGGTTGGCGCCATCTATCTTGATCATGGTTATAAAAAAGCAAGTAAATGGGTGCTCGAATGCATCATCCTTCCTCATATGTTCATGGACGACCTCGAGATCCTCGAGATCAATCATAAGAACAGGTTATACGGATGGGCCAATAAAAACGGCAAGGTGCTGGAGTTTGAAACCCTGAATGAGAAACTGGAAAACGGGCGTCGTTTATTTACTGTTGCCGCCGTACTGAATGGCCGCCAGATTGCTGAAGGAAAAGCTTTTAATAAAAAAGACGCTTCACAGATCGCTGCACAGGTGGCCGTGGAAAAACTGGGCATTATCAATACGGATTCGATAGGGGAAGAAAAGACCGGGTAAAAAATTAAAAAAGATTAAAATTGAATTTTTTGCCACAAAGACGCCAAGACTCAAAGTAACACAAAGTATTCTTCGTGAAACCTTCGTGGCTTTGTGCCTTTGTGGCAAAACTGTATATAATTTCAAACTGAGCCAGCCCTAAAAAATATGTACCAGCTTTTTCCTATTAAAATTTCAAAACTCATCTTCTTTCTTTACATATTCTGTCGGCTTTGATTTTATAATTGATAAAAAATTTTTTATGAAATACCTGAACATTGCTTTTATCATCCTTGTTACCGGAATGATTTCCTGCAACCAGCCTGCAAAGGGAAAAAACGGAGTGACTTACAAATCGGCCGTGCAGTATAATGATTATATCGTAAGCCGGCAGACAAATCTGATGCAGAATGTACTGGATTTTGCAAAAGCCGCCGATCAGGATCTTGACTCGGCACAAAAAATGCTGGACCGGTTTGTAACAGAAACGAATACCATGATCGTGGAAATTAAGGGGATGCCTGCCTTCAAAGGAGATACTACCCTGCGGGATGCTGCTGTAAAGTCGTTTGGTTTTTATAAAAATGTTTTTCAGAATGATTATTCCCGGATCCTTACCATCCGGAAAAAAGGAGCCGACATGACCATGGATGATATCGATGAAATGAAGAAAATTGTTGACAAAATAACCCGGGATGAAGAGGGGTATGATAAAGCATTTCATAATGCCCAGCGAAAATTTGCCGACATGAATCATATGAAACTGTCGGAAAACGAGATGCAGAAAAAATTCGATAAAGAGATCGTGGAGTAAATAAAATTATTATTCTTCTTCAGAAGTATTCTTTACTGACATACACAACTCAACCAGTAAACCGTTGGTATGTTTGGGATGCAGGAAGCAAACCAATTTATGATCGGCCCCTGCTTTAGGTTTATCATTCAGCAGCACAAAGCCTTCTTTTTTCATACGTTCCATTTCTTTTTCAATATCTGCCACTTCGAAGGCGACATGGTGAAGGCCTTCTCCCTTTTTTTCAATGAAACGGGCAATGACCCCCTGGCTGTCCGTACTCTCCAGTAGCTCGATCTTGGTATCTCCCTGCCGGAAAAATGCGGTGGTCACCTTTTCTGATTCAACCTCCTCGGTTTTATAACAGGGTGAATTGAGCAGTTTTTCAAAAAGAGGGATGGAATCAGCCAGTTTTTTAACGGCTATTCCGATATGTTCTACTTTTAGCATGATCTGTGGTTTTTATGGCCGGATCAGCGATTACGAAATCGGTAAAATCCTGCTACAGAGCTAAATTAGAGCTTTCAGACAGAACCTTTTGAGGTAAATTTGTGTTTAAGAAAACAGAATCAAAGACAAAAGAATTTATGCTGAAATTTCCCATTTACCTGGATCACAATGCCACTACTCCCTGCGACCCCAGGGTGGTGGAAGCCATGATCCCATATTTTACAAACAACTTTGGTAATGCAGCCAGCCGTAACCATCCTTTTGGCTGGCAGGCCGAAGAAGCGGTTGACTATGCCCGCGAGCAGGTGGCCAAACTGATCGGCGCCGATCCCAAAGAAATCATATTTACATCCGGTGCCACTGAAGCGGATAACCTTGCTATCAAAGGTGTGTTTGAAAT
>CAZQGZ010000169.1:0-6983 GCA_964592935.1 uncultured Chitinophaga sp.
CCATTGGGTTGGGGCATGCCCATTAAAATTTGTCCTGTTGAAAAATTGCCATACAGGATGGTTTTATTGGAATCAGCAGCTATATAAAGTTTATTAGAGCCGGTTTCATAATAGCCGGCACGACTTCCCAGGTAGAGGTTGTTGTTGCCCAGGCTGTTGAAACCTGCCGAGTCACCAAGGGCAGTATTATTTCTACCGGAAGTATTGGAAGATAGCGATCGATAACCCGTGCCTGTATTAGAATAACCAGTAGTATTGAAATAAAGCGATAATGTGCCTGAGGCTGTATTAGAACCACCAGTGGTATTGGAAGAAAGCGAATATACGCCTGAGGCTGTATTAAAATTACCGGTAGTGTTGGCATAAAGCGAATATGCACCTGAGGCTGTATTATAAAGACTGGTAGTATTCGAATAAAGCGACCCATAACCTAAGGCTGTATTAAAATTACCGGTAGTGTTGGCATAAAGCGACCCATAACCTGAGGCTGTATTATTACTGCCATTGGTATTGGAATAAAGCGAATTATAACCAGAGGCTGTATTATAAAGACCGGTAGTATTCGAATAAAGCGAATATGCGCCCGAAGCTGTATTATGATAGCCAGTCGTATTGTAATGAAGCGAACTATAACCTGAGGCTGTATTAAAATTACCGGCTGTGTTGGAATAAAGAGAATTTGTGCCAGAGGCTGTATTATTATTGCCGGTAGTATTGGCATAGAGCGAATATGCGCCTGAGGCTGTATTAACAGAACCAGTAGTATTGGAAGCAAGAGAATAATAACCTGAGGATGTATTTGAAGAACCTGTGGAATTGGAAAAAAGTGAATATGTTCCTGATGCAGTATTATAATACCCAGTGGTATTCAGATTCAGCGTGAGATAACCAATTGCGGTATTAGAAACACCTGTGGAATTGGTGAGAAGAGAACCAGAACCTATCGCTGTATTGCCACTACCCGTTCCTGTGTTGTTTAATGCATTTATTCCAAATGCAGCATTGGTCCCTCCTCCGCTAACAGGTATAGAATTGAGGTTGTAAGACGATTGGCCATGAACCGGCCCTAAAGCATTTGCAAGAACCATAAGAATGGCAATTGCTTTTACCATTTGCTGATTTATATTCTTTTTCATAACAATTTTTTTATATAAAAAAATTATTACAGCACCCTGCGTTTATGCAGGGGTAATGTCAGAAAGGTAAATGATTATTTTTTTCCAACAGCTGACGGATGTTATGCCACATATCCCGGGAAAATATGTTTACCCTACATTTGTAAAATATTAATTCTCAATGAAAAAAATTACCGCTGCTATTACTGCTATTGGAGGATATGTTCCTGAAGACAGGCTGACCAACTTTGACCTGGAAAAAATGGTGGATACCAATGATGAATGGATACGAACCCGTACCGGTGTTGAAGAAAGAAGAATTCTAAGGGGAGAAGGCAAAGCTACTTCTGACCTGGTAGTGCCTGCGGTAAAACAACTCTGTGAAAAAAGAGGGATCAGTCCTGAAGAAATAGACTGCCTGATCGTAGGCACCGTTACCCCGGATATGGTTTTCCCGGCCACCGCGAATATTGCCTGCGATAAACTGGGTGCAAAAAATGCCTGGAGCTTTGATGTGGGCGCTGCATGTTCCGGTTTTTTATATACGCTAACATTAGGCACCGCATTGATTGAAAGTGGCCGTTACAAAAAAGTAGTTGTATGCGGGGCAGATAAAATGAGTTCGATCATTGATTACAGTGACCGGGCCACCTGTATCATTTTTGGCGATGGCGCCGGTGCGGTTTTACTGGAACCCAATGAAGAAGGCTATGGCGTACTTGACAGTATTCTAAGAAGCGATGGCAGCGGGTGCCAGTACCTGCATATGAAAGCAGGTGGTTCAAAAAAACCAGCCAGCATAGAATCTGTCATGGCCAAAGAGCATTATGTGTACCAGGATGGCCAGCCCGTTTTCAAATTTGCCGTAAAAGGAATGGCTGATGTCAGCGCTGAATTACTGGAAAGAAATAATCTCACCGGCGAAGATATTGCATGGCTCGTGCCACACCAGGCCAATAAAAGAATTATTGATGCCACGGCAAATCGCATGGGATTAAGCCCGGACAAAGTCATGCTGAATATTCAACGTTATGGCAATACAACAGCCGGCACGCTCCCACTCTGTCTCTGGGATTGGGAAAAACAACTGAAGAAAGGAGATAATCTTGTTATTTCTGCTTTTGGAGGTGGGTTTACGTGGGGAGCTACACTGGTGAAGTGGGCGTATAGTGTCTGACGTCTCGCAGAGCGTCTGACACATATAAAGGACCTTCAGCGTATAACAGCCCGGGAAGCTTTAAAAAAATTCTGTCATTTATAACTCCACAATAGTAGTTCTGTCGGCAATTTTTTTCAAAAAAACATTCCGGCTAATAGCCCTGCCCTTCAGGGCAGGGATTGAATGCAATTAAAAAAAAAGCCAGGGCTTCAGCCCTTTAATCCGGGAAATGATAATTTTTTATAAATTCATCATATTCCTCCTGAAAAGTTTTCTTCTGATGATGCTTCTCCTGGTTACTGATGTAATTATTCACTTTATTAAAATGGGACCCACTGACAGAAACAGCGAAATATTCATCCTGCCATCCGAATTTTTCTGACCATTGTAAATTTCTATTTGCCCAAAAGGAAGATTCGCCTTTGATAAGGTTCATTAGTGTGGCAATATTTTGTTCCGCTTCCATAGAGATGAAGCAATGCAGATGATCAAGCCAGCCATTGACATTGATAAGTTGTATATTTTTCCCCGGCGTATATTCACGGATATGCTGGCAAAGGGCATCTTTATTGAATTTATTCATTAGAGGTTTCCTGTCCTTTGTAGCCCAAACTGTATGGACTAATAAATTGATAAATGGCATAGGTTTTTATTTTGAAGGGCTGAAGCCCTAAAACGAAAAATGCAACTTTTATTCCCTGCCCTAAAGGGCAGGGCAATTAAACCTAAAATTATGGAACACTATTCCCAAAGGACAGGGCCATAATACGTAAAAAAATGAAAGATTAACATGAAAATGATGAGGATTTAACCAAAAAGTTCTGAGCATTTAACCAATTAATGATGAGCAATAAAACCGGTCTGAAGATTTTTTCCAAAAAGATGTTTCCTCTGGTTGCCCTGCCCTTCAGGGTTAATTGCCCTGCCCTTCAGGGCAGGGACTGAATGAAAATAATCAGAAAAAAGGCAGGGCTTTAGCCCTTTACAATTTCATTTGATTATCTATTTCTTCCTGCTCCAAACAATAAAATCTGTCTGCGGTAATTTCTCCACCCCCAACTGGCGAAGCATATTGATGAGTTGCCCCCGGTGGTATGTGCCGTGATTGAAGATATGAAGCACCATCTGGTAGATGGGTTGTTTGAACTGTTCCTTCTTTGAGTTCTGGTATTGAAATACATGATCGAGTGCAATACCCGTAGAGTTGTTGATCCAATCCAGCCACTGATGCGATTGCTGCATCAGGCCGCTGATTACATCATGCATGTTGCCTTTGAAATTTTCGCTCGGAATAACCACTCGTTCCTGCAGTTTCATCCGTTGCCACCAGGCGCTTTCGGCATCCCACATGTGCAGTACCGTTTTATAGAGGCTGCTGAAACTGCTGGGCATTTCGGCCATTTGTTTTTCCTCCGGCAATGCCAGGATCACATCCAGAATTTTCTGGTTGGACCAGATATGGTAGGCCGCAAATTGTTGCAATATCTCTTTCATGCCATTTAGTTCAGCAGGGTATTTTGCTTTATTGAGATCAACGGTAAATCTTCTACTTTTGGTTTTCAGAACAAACATGAGCAAAATTTCAACTTTAATTATGGAATATGGATAAAAGTTATCCCCGACCTGCGAATCCCGGTGATAATCCGGATGAGCAGACACTTACAGGTTGGAGTTCGGTGGCCATTCACGGAGGACATACAAAAGATCCCAACTATGCCCACCAGGTACCTGTCTATGCCAGCAGCACTTTTGTATTTGATACGGCCGAACAGGGCATGCGACGTTTCTCCGGAGAAGAAGAAGGATATATCTACAGCCGATGGGGAAACCCGACCATTTCTGCAGCCGAACAAAAAATGGAGGCACTTGAATCCTTTGAATTGAATGTAGAATTGAAAGCAATGCTGCATTCATCCGGCATGGCCGCTATTTCTACATTGATGCTGGCAACATTAAAACCCGGCGACAAGATCATCACCCATTATTCTTTATATGGAGGCACCGACGAACTGGTAACAAAAATTCTTCCGTCCTTCGGAATCACAGCCATCATCGCCGACCTGAGGGATCTGAATAAGGCAGAAGTATTGATACAGTCAGATAAGGCCATTAAGATGATGTACCTTGAAACCCCTGCTAACCCAACCATACAATGTGTGGACCTGGATGAATTAAGCAGGCTCGCCAAACAATATAGCCTGATCGTAGCCTGCGATAATACGTTTGCCACACCTTACCTGCAACAACCTTTCCGCTACGAAATTGATTTCATTGTTCATTCAACCACCAAATTTTTAAACGGCCATGGCACGGCAATCGGTGGTGTTTTATTGGGAAGAGATATTGAATGGATGAAAACAAAGATCACCAAAACACACCGCCTGCTCGGTGGCAATTCAAATCCCTTCGATGCGTTTCTCCTGGTACAGGGAATAAAAACACTGGAAGTAAGAATGGAAAGGCATTGTCACAACGCCATGGAAGTGGCCGGGTTCCTGGAACAACACAGCGCTGTTGCCAACGTAAATTATACAGGGCTAACTTCTCATCCTGATCATTATACAGCGATGAAACAAATGCGGCATCCCGGGGCCATGCTGAGTTTTGAATTAAAAAGAGGCCTGCAGTCCGGGATAGATTTTATGAACAAACTGAAAATGTGTGTCCGCACCGTTTCACTCGGCACCTGTGATACTTTGTTATCTCATCCTGCTTCCATGACACATCATAGTGTTCCCAGAGAAGAAAAAGAAAAATACGGCATCACCGACGGGCTGATACGAATGAATGTGGGGATTGAAAATATCCAGGATATTATAAATGATCTGTCCCGGGCGTTGGAATAAAAAACTCAATAATTCTATTATAAATTTTTCTAAACACAAAATAACAGTATTATGAAAAAAATATTCCTGGTCATCACGGCCCTTATTTTATTCCTGTATCTGCCGGCACAACCGCCAACCGATAGCAGGTTGAAAGGTCTTGACACATTCGCCTTAAAAGTTTTAAAAGACTGGCATGCAGCCGGTGTTACGATTGCCGTGGTGGAAAAAGGAAAAGTGGTGTATACCGGTGGATTTGGTTATCGCGACCTGGACAAAAAATTACCAGTTACGGAAAATACACAGTTTGCCATCGGCTCCTGCACCAAGGCATTTACAGCTTCCATTCTCGGCATGTTGCAGCAGGATGGAAAATTGGATTTGGATAAACCCGTAAGAATTTATTTACCTGAATTAAAATTTCAAAATGAATATACCAATAATCATGCAACGCTCAGGGACATGATGTGTCACCGGACCGGTCTGTCCCGGCATGATCTCTCCTGGTATGCTTCCTGGGCATCCCGCAACGAGTTATTGGAACGAATACAATATATGGAACCAACAGCCGAACTCAGAGAGAAATGGCAATATAATAATTTCATGTTCCTTGCACAGGGGGTGGTTATTGAAAAACTGACGGGTAAGAGCTGGGAAGAAAACATGAAAGAAAAAATTTTGAAACCCCTGGGAATGGACAACACGAATCTTTCAACCAAAGACATGGAGAAATCGGCTGATCATTCCCTTGCCTTTGCTACAAAAGATTCAACGGTCAAAGCGATTCCCTACCGGAATATAGATGCTATGGGTCCTGCCGGTTCGGTGAACAGTTGCGCAAAAGATATGGCCAAATGGCTGATCACCTGGATCAATGGCGGCAAGTATAATGGTAAAGAAATTATTCCTTCTTCTTATGTGAATGAAGCCATGATGGTACAAATGGCTACAGGTGGTGGTGTACCGGGCGTTGAAAATCCGGATATCCATTTTTCCGGGTATGGCCTGGCCTGGGGAATGGCAAGTTACCGTGGCCATTATCGTGTAGAACATGGCGGCGGCATTGATGGTTTCATCACAACCACCGGCTTTTTCCCCAGTGACAGCATCGGGATCTTTGTTTCTTCCAACCAGGGTGGCGTTTCATCCGCCATCCGGAATTTCATTGCCGACCGCATGCTGAAACTTCCCTACCGTAACTGGAACAAATACCTGCTGGATGCAGATAAGAAAGCAAAAGAAGCAGCGAAGGCCGTAATAAAAAATGACAGCCTCGGTCATCACCTGAATACTAAGCCATCTCATCCATTAATAAATTATACCGGCACATTTAAAAATCCGGGATACGGATCTATAGAAATCAGTCTGAAAGATGACAAACTGGTTTCTCAATTCAATACGATAGATATCAGGCTGGACCATTACCATTACGACCAGTTCAATGCCGTGATACTCGACCCTTCGCTGGAAGACATTGAACCTATTCGTTTCAGTTTTCATATTGATGAAAAAGGGGAGATCAGTAAACTTACGGTACCTTTTGAAGCAGGTGTAAAAGACATTGAATTCACCAAAGAAGCCAAAGCAATCGATGTCCGGAAACAGGACCTTGAAAAATATGCCGGGGAATATGAATTTGCTCCCGGCAAAGGCTGTAAGTTTTATATCAAAGATGAAAAAACTTTATTTGCCTTCGTGGAAGGACAACCGGAATATGAATTAGTGCCGGTCGAAAAAAACAAATTTGATTTTAAATCACTGAAAGGGTACAGCGTGAAGTTTGACGAAAATGAAAAAGGGGAAATACTATCCGTGAATTTCATCCAGCCCAACGGAACTTTCAAAGCCACAAAAAAGAAATAACATGAAAAAAATATTTGTTCC
>CAZQGZ010000170.1:0-6966 GCA_964592935.1 uncultured Chitinophaga sp.
CTTTACTGCAACAGGACTTACCCCGGGTACTACCTATGATTTTTATGCTTATTCCTATAACACGGGGGCATGTGCTTCTACTTACCTGACCACATCTCCTCTTTTTGGGTCAAGAGCAACTTTACCCTGCAGCGGACCACCGGTGATAAACTGTCCGTCAAATATCACCGTAAATAATGACCCTGACCGTTGCGATGCTACTGTGACATATCCTCCTGCGACAGCAACAGGCGATCCGACTCCGGTTATCACTTATTCGGTGCCATCCGGAAGCGTATTCCCGGTTGGAACAACCACTGTTACTGCAACCGCAACCAGTCTTTGCGGAGTTACTACCTGCACCTTTACAGTTACAGTAGTGGATAATCAACCACCGTCATTCACCTCAACGGGTTTATTCCCGGAGATCCTGTATTATCAATTTAACGGAAGCGGGACCAGTGTACCCAATATGGCTACCGCACCACCTCCGGGAACTGCTACAGCAACTATTGTTGGTGGGCAAACCCAGGGAGCTCCCGGACTTTGCGGTTCAGGTTCATTGATTGGTAATGGTCAATCCGGAACCACCAATTATGTAAATACCAATTGGGCAACCAACCTGGGAACCTCATCCTGGACCATTGCATTCAGGGTAGCGAATATTCAGCCTTCAGCAACACTATACTATATTTTCGGGGATAATTTATCCGCCACTTTCCGCTGTTTCACAAACGGAGTTGCCGGTGCCGGTAACTGGATGCTGAGAAGAACAGGGATGAGTGATGTATTGGTAACCGGCGCCGCGACAGTAGCCCCGCATACCGTAGCATTTGTTTACGACAATACCGCGAATAATATTAAAGCTTACCGCGATGGAATATTAGTTAACACGGTAGCACAGGGCGCCCTGAATATTACCGGCCCCGGTCCTTTTAAGGTAGGAGCTTACACCGGCACCACCGGTTTAAGCAATGGCGGCCAGATGGATGAATTTGGTATCTTCTCAAGGGCATTGACCCCGGCAGAAGTAATGAGTTATCACAATACCTGCCCGGTCAATGTTAATACCTGCCCGGCTAATATCACCGAGAATAATACACCGGGAACCTGTGGAAGAGTGATAACCTATCCAACACCGGCTGCCGTGGATAATTGCCCGGGTGTGGTCACCACGCAAATCCAGGGATTAGCAAGCGGGAGTGTCTTCCCGGTTGGAACGACCAACAATATTTTCAGGGCAACAGATGCTGCCGGTAATACGGCAAACTGTTCATTCACCGTAACCGTGACCGATAACCAGGCTCCCACAGTTACCTGCCCTGCAGATTCAATTGTTAATACAGACGTTAATGCTTGTGTTGCAACGGTAGCTACACGCAACCCGGTTATCGGAGACAATTGTGCGGTCACCTCACTTACCTGGTCCATTGCAAATCCTTCAGGAGGAGTTACAAATTCACCGGCAACAGGTATTAATTATGTCGGGACAAGGCCTTTTGGATTGAATGGACAGACGGGTCAGGGTATTCATAACATTACTTACACGGCCAAAGATGACGCCGGAAATACAACAACCTGCAATTATAATATAACCGTTAAGGACGCATGGATACCGGTGATC
The DNA here is from genome assembly GCA_964592935.1 of uncultured Chitinophaga sp. Lineage (GTDB taxonomy): Bacteria > Bacteroidota > Bacteroidia > Chitinophagales > Chitinophagaceae > JJ008. The sequence goes on from CAZQGZ010000170.1 coordinate 1,604, forward strand.
AGTGTTCAGCCAACCAACCAGTTTGTATGTGTTGGCAGCAATGGCGTAATGAGTGTTACTGCTTCTGTACCTGCCGGTAACCCGCTTACTTACCAGTGGCAGGTATGGACCGGGCCTTCAGGTTCTCCATCAAATACATGGATTAATATTGCCGGTGCAACAGCGGCAACACTTCCATTAAATGCGGTTACGTTTAATTTGAACACGAATGATTATCGTTGCAAATTGACCGGAAGATGTTCCGAAGTGATTTCCGGTTTTGCCACCTTATATGTGAATCCATTGCCAATGGTTAGCCTTGTTGCATCCCGCCCGTTGGCCTTGCTGCCCGCCAACAGCGTATCATTAAGCGCCATTGCAAACCCGGGCGGAGGTACTTATGTATGGCGCAGGAATGGCGCGGTGGTTAACGGTGCAAGCGGATCTTCCATTACGCTGACCGTGGATGATGCAGGCAGTTATACATGCACGTACACGGATCTCAATGGTTGTGAAAAAACATCAGCTGCAATGGTGGTAAGTGCACAGCCTTCTGATAATTTATATGTTTACCCGAACCCGAATACCGGGAACTTCTTTGTGAGGTTTTATAATACCGCCAATGAAGCTGTAACGGTAAACCTGTTTGATTTCAGGGGGGCGAAAGTCTACAGTAAAGGAGTCATTACCACGCTCCCCTATACCCAGGTAGATATTAAAGCCGGCAATTTGCCTGCCGGAACCTACCTGGTAGAGGTATTCAACTCAGCAGGAAAGGTTATCGGTGCGAAGAAAGTAAGCATAAGCCTGCCTCAATAAGATTCTTTTTTGAAAACTGCAGCCATTCCCGGTTATAAACACAGGGAATGGCTGTTTCATTTCCTGATAATTTTTCAGTTTATCGGGCCACGTTTTTTGGGTTGAAAACCATTAAAGTTTATAAGCAGATCCGGTTTCTTTTGGAGATATAAGACTTTAAATGCCGACCGGCACAGGAACATTTTCCTGATTCGCTGACCTGGGATCCGTGAACCGAAAAGGCCATCATAGGGATAACTCTGAAAAAATCAATGGTGATAAAACGGCAAATGAGTAATTTGAAAACAAATAATCAGCATGAACAGCCGGTTTTATGTAAAGGCCTTACTTGTTTTTTTTATCTCAATATTTACATCCGCCCCTGGTAATACCCAGCCGGAACAAACGGAAGCCTGTATCCGCGGCATCATGCAGGATACCAAAGTGGTGGGTTTGTCGGTTGCCGTGGTAAAGAAAAACAGGATCATTTATACCCGTTCATTCGGACTGAAGGATATGGAGAGCAAGACACCGCTTACCGATGACTGCCTGTTCCGGATCGCTTCCATTTCCAAATCTTTTTCCGCCACTTCCATCATGCAATTAGAAGAAGAAGGCAAGCTTTCCCTTGATGATGATATGAGTAAACTGGTGGGATTCAGAATCAGGAATCCAGGCTATCCGGAAACAGTGATCACCTTACGGATGGTGTTATCGCACCGTTCTTCCATCAACGACAGCCGGGGATATTTTACACTGGATGCTATCAATCCCGAAAAAAATCCTGACTGGGCCAAATGTTATAATGCCTATGAACCCGGAACGGGTTACCAGTACTGCAACCTGAACTATAATATGGCGGGCACGGTCATCGAAAAAATATCCGGTGAACGGTTTGACCAGTATGTGAAGCATCATATCCTGGATCCGCTGGGGATCTACGGCGGCTATTGCGTGGATTCATTGGACAATTCCCGTTTCGCCACGATCTATGAATACAACGGAGATTCCGCGAAGTTCTTTCCTTCACCCGATGCCTATTCGCCAAGGAGAAATGAAATTGCCAATTATGTAATGGGATACAGCACGCCGGTTTTTTCTCCCACCGGCGGAATGAAGATCACTGCCGCCGGCCTGGCGGAGTATATGATCATGCATATGAGGATGGGAAAACACAAGGGCAAAAGGATCATGAAAGCAAAGAATGCTTTTTCCATGCAAACACCGCTGTCCGAAAAAGAAGGATATGGCATGGCCATCATGACAACGGATAAACTGATCGAAGGGAAGATCATGAAAGGACATACCGGTTCGGCGTACGGGTTATACAGTGCCATGTTTTTTCAGCCGGAAGAAAAATTTGGATTCGTTGTGATCAGTAATGGCTGCGATCCGAAATACAACAACGGGTTTAATGCGGTGATCAAAAGGGTGGTGGGGTGTTTGTGGGAGGGTTTGATTGTGAAAGAAAAAAAACAGGGGTAACTTAAATTATTAAAAATTCTGTATTCGAATAACCGGATAAACGGAGAGTAATGATCCCTATTTGAAGCTATTTCAAAAATGAAAAATTTAAACACAACCTGTCCCGGATTATCGGGAGATGAATAATGGATAGGAGTAACACAGAGCAAGAGTAATGTTGTATAGCAACGCTCTGTGTATCTCTGTTTCTCTGTATCTCTGCGTTGAATTTTTTTTAGATAATTTCAGGTTTGTCAGCTAAAAAGACCGGATAGCCCGAACAAGTTTCTTTTTACTTTTTTTGGGGGGATCTTCGCTGTCAGCAACGCTGAGTTCTTCATCGTGTTGATATCGTTCCAGGAGTCTTTCAAAGATTTGCAGTATGCGGGTGTTCTCTGTTAGATAATTAAAAATTAAATGGTAAAGATTTTCATATGCTTCCAGGTTCAAAGAAAGTTTTTTCAATTCTTCTTTACCCGGCAGGCGCCAGCCCCTGAATCCATGCAAGACCAGTATTTTGCAGGCATCTTTTGCTTTCTCCGGGTTGTATTTACCCGGCAAGTCATTTTCCGCCGCAATCAATCCATGTTGTCCGGATGAATCAATATAAAAAACAATTCCACCGCCCCATTTTTCACCAACATAGTGAGTAACAGTATCTTCTGCCCGCAAAGTCTTAGCTGCATTTATTGGAACTTGTCCATGCGTCATTCCGCAAAACAAAAGAGCAGCAACCGAAGCCGGAATCTTTTCGAAAATTATCATATTTAAAATTAGTTTTATATTCAGGGTATTAAAACTTTTTTATGAAAGCTCCTTTCTCTTCAATACAGGAAATGTACAATTATGCAGCCAACCAGCTGATTGTTCAGAACCTCAGCCAGGAAACGGTCAAACGAAACCTGATGGAACGGGGAGTCACCGATGCCGATGCTGAAATCGTCATTCAAAATATGATGGTGCAGATCGAAAAGAATAATGCAGCCCAGGGCAGTGTCAGTACCGCCGGCACCGATGTACCCAAACCGCAAACCTATGGCACATTCGCCACGATGCAGGAAATGTATAATTATGCGGCCAACCAGCTGATCGTTGAGAAAAAAGATCAGCCAACCACCAGGCGGAACCTGTTAAAACACGGAATAACAGAAGCACAGGCCGATGAAGTGATCAAAAACATGATGGAACAAATTAATAAAAACAAGCCAAAAGAGGTCAGTGCAAAAAAAGACGAAGGGAGGAGGATGATGCTGGGAGGCCTGGTAATAGGAGGTATTGGTTTACTTCTTTATGGAACAAAATTCAATATTGCCGGTGAATCTTATGCTATCAGCTACGGGATCATGGTCGTTGGAGGTTTACTGTTTTTCAGGGGCTTGTTTAAAATGTTTTGAATCAGTGCTGTGTAAAAAACAAAGAGTATGATGTCAGGGAATAAACCGGTTATTTTTACATCCGCTTTCCGGGCGCTGCGATGAGATACCTTTCCGGCCCGGAGTCTGCTGACATTTTTTCTATGAGTCAAACTATTCAGGTGTACGGAAAGTTTCTTATGGAAACGAAAGGGAATCCGGGTATAAAAGAAGTCAGGATTTTTATTGTAAATGCTTCATAAATATAACTACTCCGATCACTTTTGCATGTCTGATCAGAACAGTTCCTGTTTTATCAATGTTATTTGAGAGGAAGGAACCAGGTAAAAATCACATTTTTTTCGCGGCATTGTTACATATTCATAAACGCAATCATATTTCCAGATAATGTATTCGGTTCGCTCCTTCCCTTCCTTCATAACCATGCGTTTTACATAAACCAGCATCTCTACTTTAAAAGGATAAATAAACCTCGTGGCGTCTTCTTTGTCGGTATATCCATTTTGACCTTTGAAGGAGGTAAAATCAACGGCGATATAAGGATAATCCGTATAAAAGTTTGCCAGCTGTGCTTTTACTTTTTTTTTCAGGTAAGCTTCTGAAGCATTACACCGGGGGGCATTCAGCAGATCAGTACGCTTTTCGAATGTAATACCTGTGGGGAGGTTACCGGTTTGACCTGAAATGGTGACCATACAAATCGAAGAGCATACGAACAGAAATAGTTGTTTCATGTTATAAAAATTGCTTAAATATACCGGGAAAGTCGGGAAATAGAAGTTGTTCATAAAAAAATATTTGAAACTGCGCCTTACAAAAATATAATTCCCGGATTTCTTCAAGGTTTTTTCCCGGTTGATGAAAATGCAGCTACAACCCTTTGATAGGTTATATAAAAAAAACAGAAAATTTAAGAGTGATTAATGCAAATAAGGCTTCACAACTTAAATTTGACGAAGTGTTTAATGATTTTTCATCAAAATATCTTAGAATGAAACAACTGTTTTTGGCCATTTGCCTTTCTTTTCTTAATCTTCTTTCGCTACACGCCCAGGATCTAACTGTGTTTTCCGAAAATGGAAAGTACGGCTTTAAAGATGAATCGGGAAAAGTTATCATTCCCGCGAAATACGATTTTGCTTTGGCTTTTATGGAAGAAGGTTTTGCCTATGTGACAAAAAACGGGCAAAGCGGGTATGTAGATAAAACGGGCAAAGAAATTGTTGCCGTTATATATGAGTCGGCAGGATTTCTTACTGATCTGAATCTCTTCAAGGTAAAAAAAAATGACAAGTATGGTTTTATCGATAACAGGGGCAAAATCATAACCGCCCCGAAATATGATGAAGTGGAATACTGTATTAAAGGTTTCTATACAGTAAAACTGAATGGGAAAATTGGTATCATCGGTCCGGGCGCAAGGGTAACCGTTCCGGTAAAGTATGATAATATCTGGGCTTATTGGGGAGGGCCGGTACCTGTTGAGCTGAATGACAAAACCGGTTTTGTTGATATCAATACCGGAACTGTAATTCTGCCTTTCAAATATGATTATGCATCCGGTTTTAAGGAAGGCCTTGCCGTTGTAAAGCTCCATAATAAGTATGGCTATATTGATAAAACTGGCAAAACGGTCATACCGGTTCAATATGACAATGCAGGCGGTTTTTTTAATGGTGTTGCGGAGGTGGAATTAAACCGTAGAAAGTTTAAGATCGATAAGACAGGGAAAGAGGTTAGCAGATAAGC
>CAZQGZ010000171.1:0-6931 GCA_964592935.1 uncultured Chitinophaga sp.
GAATCTTGAATCTTGAATCTTGAATCTTGAATCTTGAATCTTGAATCTTGAATCTTGAATCTTGAATCTTGAATCTTGAATCTTGAATCTTGAATCTTGAATCTTGAATCTTGAATCTTGAATCTTGAATCTTGAATCTATACAAAGAGGAGTGCAAAATTAAGGCAATAGATGGAAATGCCGAATTGACTATTTTTCATGGCTGATTAATATTTTGAGGCGCTGCGAATCATACCGGGGTAAGTTTTCATTGATAAGGGAGTTATTGTTAAATGGAAATAACTGGTACTGCCACCAAGTCACGAGGACACAAAGGTTCACTAAGAACTTCACTAAAATAAATTTCTCTTTGTGCAACTTCGAGTCTTGGTGGCTTTGTGGCAAATAAGTTAACCTTAAATTTCATTTATGCAATTTGGGGGTTGCACTCCAGAACTACATAAACCCATCTGTCATCCGCCATGGGAGCGGGTTTGGGGCCTGCAGGAAATAAAAAACCGTCCCGGGAATTACCCGGAACGGTTTGATCAAAGAATTAAGGGTGATCACATTTTATCTTCAACCCTACCCAGCTTACTGGCATAAAGTCCCAGGTGTACCACCGAAAAGGCGATAGATATATACAGTAACGTTCTGTCTGCATCGAATCCGACAACATTCTGATGCAACAATCCGACGATGACCAGCAGCACAGATAGCGCTAATCCTGTATACCGGGCCATCCTCATTCCTTTCCGGCTGTTGGTCCCGTTGCCCAGATGACTGTTTTTGACACCATAGAATAAATAAATATCCAGACCGATCAGCATCCATACCAGCAAGCGGATCCAGGTATCCATGGGCAGGAAAACCATCATGAATAAACAGGTGGCAATACCCAGTATAGGGACCAGGGGAACCATCGGCGTTTTAAATGCCCTTTTAACTTCCGGCATTTTTTTCCGCATAACCCATACACCGATACAAACAAGTATAAATGCAAACAGGGTTCCGATACTTGTCATTTCACCAACCACTCTCGCCGGTACAAAGGCAGCAAATAAACTGACAAAGAGCATGAACAATAAATTATTTTTTGCCGGAGTCTGTGTTTTGGGATTTACCGAAGAGAAAATTTTTGGTATCAAACCATCTTTGCTCATACTGAAGAATACCCGGCTTTGTCCCATCAGCATTACGAGTATCACGGATGAATAACCGAAAAGAATGGCAACCACAATGGCCCGGTTCAGCCAGGGATAATCCGGTTGAATCACTCCGGCCGCATCCGCATGTCCCATATGATCAATGGCAACAGCAACCGGGGCAATGCCGTCTTTACCGGCAAAGGTTGTATAACTGGTAACCCCGGTCATCACATGCGCAAAGAGGATATATAATATAGTACAGATCAGCAAAGACCCCAGGATACCAATGGGCATATCTCTTTTCGGATTCTTTGCTTCCTGTGCGGCCGTACTCACCGCATCAAAGCCAATATAGGCGAAGAAGACGATGGCTGCTGCACGAATGATACCGCTGAATCCGAAATCACCGAATTTCCCGGTATTATCAGGAATATAGGGATCGTAATTCGCCGTATTGATATATTTCCATCCCAGGATGATGAATGTAACTACGACGGCAATTTTTATGGCTACAATAATACTGTTGACAATGGCGCTTCCCTTGGTTCCCCGGATCAGCAATAAACTCATCAGTATAATAATAAATACAGCTGGCAGGTTGATAATACCTCCATCCCAGGGACCACCTGTTAGTTCTGAAGGAAGCTTGATTCCAAAGCCATCCAGGAATTTACCCATGTACCGGCTCCAGCTGATACCCACGGTGGCAGCGCCAACTGCATATTCCAGTACAAGATCCCACCCGATGATCCAGGCCATGAATTCACCCATCGTTGCATAACTATAAGTATAAGCGCTGCCGGCAACGGGGATCATGGAGGCAAACTCTGCATAACAGAGACCGGCAAACAAACAACCCAAACCGGCCACAACAAATGAAAGGGTGATGGCCGGGCCGGCATGATTGGCCGCCGCCATACCTGTAATGGAGAATAATCCGGCACCAATGATTGCACCGATCCCCAATGCGATCAATCCTTTCGCCCCTAATGTTTTTTTCAGGGTATGGGTTCCGGTCTCGGCAGCTTCATTCATCAAAGCGGCCATGGGTTTTCTGACAAATAAACTCATACGTGGTTGGTTGTTGTTTGGATAAAATTTGATATAAAGAGTCGTAAAATAAAGAATAATTCGGTTCAGACCCCCAAATCTTTTACAGAAAGCAGATTTAAAGGATAAATGTTCTGACAATCGGTATTTTTCCCGATTTTCGGCTATTATTATTAAGCTATAACCGATACCATGTCAAAAAACAACCGGCTTACGCTTTATATTTTTATCGCCATGCTGATCGGGGTGGCCGTCGGTTATTACGTGTATGCCAGTTACCCGAAGGCAACGGCTGTTTCATTTGCAGATAATGTGAAACTGCTGACAACGATTTTCCTCCGGTTGGTGCAAATGATCATTGCTCCTGTTGTTTTCTCTACGTTAGTGGTTGGCATAGCCAAACTGGGTGACCTGAAAACCGTTGGCCGGGTGGGAGGCAAGGCCATGCTCTGGTTTATTTCAGCATCATTGATATCTCTTTCTTTGGGATTATTGCTCGTCAGTATTTTGAAACCGGGGATCGGTGTGGATGTTACCAATGTGGATAAAGCAGCGCTTGCGGACCTCATGGAAAAATCAAAGGGATTCTCACTGGCCAAATTTGTGGAACATGTGGTTCCCAAAAGTGTGGTGGAGGCCATGGCTACTAATGAAATGCTGCAGATCGTTGTGTTTTCTGTTTTCTTCGGTGTGGCGCTGACCGCCATTGGAAAAAAAGGTGAACCCATTATCAAAGCATTGGATTCACTCGCACATATCACGTTGAAGATGGTGGGATATGTCATGGTGATGGCTCCCCTCGGTGTGTTTGGCGCCATGGCAGCAGCGCTTGCAAAAACAGGCCCCGGTATCTTATCCACTTTCGGGATCTATGTCGGTGAGTTCTATATCGGGTTAATTATTCTTTGGTTAATACTTATTTTCGCCGGGTATATCATCCTGAAACGAAGACTGCCGCACCTTCTCAGAAGAATTGCCAGCCCCATGGCCATCGCATTCAATACCGCCAGCAGTGAAGCCGTGTACCCGAAACTGGTAGAAGAAATGGAACGTTTTGGGTGCAAGGATAAAATTGTCGCTTTTGTATTGCCACTCGGTTATTCATTCAATCTCGACGGGAGCATGATGTACATGACTTTTGCCAGCATGTTCATTGCACAGGCATTCGGCATCACATCCATCACGGGCGATGTATCGCAACAGATCATCATGCTGCTGGTATTTTTGGTGACCAGTAAAGGTATTGCCGGTGTGCCAAGAGCTTCCCTCGTAGTGATATTGGCAACCGGGGAAATGTTTGGTCTCCCGGCCGAGGGTGTCGCCCTTATCCTCGCGGTTGATGTTTTCTGCGATATGGGCCGCACCATGACTAACGTTCTCGGTAATGCGCTGGCTACGGCAGCCGTGAGTAAATGGGAGGGAGCGCTGGAACATGTGCCGCATCACCATCATACAGGAATAAGAAATAAGGAATGAGAAATAAAAAATGAGAAAGTAGGACTTCGTAGGTGCAAAAAAAAATGAGAAATAAAGAATAAGATAATAAGTTATGTTTTTACTGGATGCCTTTCACTGGAGCCAATTATTGCAACCTCAATGGTACGTGGAGAACGGGGGATTGTGGCTGTTATTATTTGTTGTCTTTGCCGAAACGGGATTATTTGTCGGGTTCTTTCTTCCCGGCGATTCCTTATTATTCGTGGCCGGGATCTTTGCACATAAAATGGAGAATGGTGATCCGGGACTGGCTCACCAGTTCTTAAAATTATTCGGATTGGGTGGCGTTCAGAATGAATGGATCGACCTCTTTGTCCTGGTAGGACTTATTTCTCTTGTCGGCATACTTGGAAATGCGGTAGGCTACTGGACCGGGCGAAAGGTTGGCCCGGCGATGTATAACTGGAAGGACCGTTTACTTTTTAAAAAAAGATACCTGCACCAGGCGCATGACTTTTATGAAAAGCACGGAGGACTTGCGGTTATCGGCGCCCGGTTTCTTCCCTTCATCAGGACCTTTGCTCCCATCGTAGCCGGCATTGTGCAGATGGATCGCAAGAAATTTCATTTCTTTAATGTCATTGGTTGCGTGGCCTGGGTATTCACAATGATCTTTGCAGGATATTTTTTACAGAAATGGATACTGAACCAGTTTGGATTTGATCTGAAAGACCATCTCGAACTGATCGTCCTGGGAATTGTACTGGTAACAACGGCACCCGTTTTAATAAAAATATTCTTTCCCGGGAAGAAAAAACAAAACCATCCACCGCTTAACGATAAAAAACCATAGGCTTTTATGAAACAGGAAAAACCCGTTTCCATTTTTAATATCGTTGTTATTGTGGCAGCCCTGGGTTATTTTGTTGACATCTATGATCTCTTGCTTTTCACTATTGTAAAAAAAGAGAGCATGCTGGCCGTTGGGGCTACAATGGAAACTTTGCTGGCAGACAGTACGAAGGTCATCAACTGGCAGATGCTTGGCTTATTGATCGGTGGCATTGCCTGGGGAGTGATGGGCGATAAAAAAGGAAGGCTTTCTGTTTTATTTGGTTCAATCATATTATACTCTGTTGCCAATTTTTTCACCGCATTTGCAGAAACGGTTAATCAGTATGCAGGAGCACGGTTTGCCGCCGGCCTGGGTTTGGCCGGTGAATTAGGAGCGGGGATCACATTAGTGAGTGAGCTGATGCCAAAAACCAAGAGAGGAATCGGAACTTCCTTAGTGGCCGGTATTGGTTTAAGCGGTGCCGTTGCAGCTTATTTTACGTACCAGTTTACGGAGGACTGGCGCTTATGTTATAAGATCGGCGGAGGCCTGGGTATTCTTTTATTATTCCTTCGGATTTCGGTGGCTGAATCCGGCATGTTCAGGCAGCTAAGACATAAGAATGTAAGCAAGGGCAATTTTTTCCTGTTCTTCACCAATGCCAAACGTTTCCGGAAATATTTACTCGCGATACTGATTGGATTGCCGACCTGGTATGTGATAGGCATACTCGTTAATCAAAGCGATAAGTTCGGGAATAAATTATTTGGAAGCACCACGATCGATTCGGGCCGCTCCATCATGTTTGCCTATGCCGCCATTGCTGCCGGTGATATTGCTGTAGGATTTGTTTGCCAGTATTTCAAAAGCAGGAAGAAAGGATTGTTTCTTTATTATATGCTTTGTATTGCTTCGCTTGTTTTGTTCTTCAGTCCTTTCAATAATTCGGATGGCAGGATGTATGCCTGTTGTGCGCTGCTGGGTTTCAGCACCGGTTTCTGGGCTATTTTTATCACGATGGGTGCCGAACAATTCGGTACTAATCTCAGGGCAACAGCAGCAACGACCATACCCAATATGGTGAGAGGAGCTTTGCCATTGATCAACCTGATGTTCCTGAATCTTTTCCAGCGGAATATGGGATGGCCTTTGATCAAAAGCGGAATTATCACCGGGGTCGTGGTCATGGCGGTCACCCTGGTTGCTTTTTATTTTACGGAAGAGACATATCATAAGGATCTGGATTATCTGGAAACAGAAGAAGTGTTGCCCTGAGTAAAAACTTTTCGATATTTAAATAATTATGACTGTCCGCTTGTATCCACCTAAAAAAATTTCTTTGTGCTCTTTGTGTTTTGTTGTGTTCTTTGTGTTCCAGGAACTTTGGAGCACAAAGAACACAACGTTGGCGCGAAGGACACAACGGCTTTTTATTGTTTCTAAAACATGAAATTTCTGATCATACGTTTTTCTTCTATCGGGGATATCGTGCTGACCACTCCCGTCATCCGTTGTTTAAAAAAGCAGCTACCGGATGCCGAAGTGCATTTCCTGGTAAAAAATGCTTTCTTGCCTGTTGTTGAACACAATCCCTATATTGATAAACTCCATGTGCTGGCCCATAGTTGGGAATTAATGATGGAGGAACTGAAAACGGAGAACTATGATTATATCATTGACCTGCATCACAACATAAAAACATTACGTATAAAAAGAGAGCTCAGGAAAAAATCATTTTCATTTTACAAACTCAATATTCAGAAATATTTTTTAACGGCATTCAAAATAAATATGCTGCCGAAGGTCCATATTGTGGACCGTTACATGAAGACCGTTGAATCATTCGGGGTAAAAAATGACGGGGCCGGTCTTGATTATTTTATTGCTCCCCATGAAGAGATAAAAAAAAAGGATATCCCTGCTTCCCATTCGGCCGGTTATATCGCCTGCGTGATCGGTGCGGCCCATGGCACCAAACGATGGCCGGTGCATAAATGGAAGGAATTCTGTAAAAAGATGAATCATCCGGTCATGTTACTGGGAGATGGCAATGATGCAGCCAGCGGAAATGACATTGCTGCAGTGGACCCGGTAAAAGTCTATAATGCCTGCGGCAAATTCCGTCTCAACGAAAGCGCTGACCTGGTGCAAAAAGCAAAAGTGGTTGTCACAAATGATACGGGGCTGATGCATATTGCTGCGGCATTCAAAAGACCAATTATATCCTTGTGGGGGAATACGGTCCCTGCATTTGGCATGACACCCTATTATGGAGACGCGCCTGTTTCCGATGTGATCATGCAGGTAAATAAATTATGGTGCCGGCCCTGTTCCAAGATCGGGTTTAAAAAATGCCCGCTGGGGCATTTTAAATGCATGGAGAAAATTGAGGCGGAGGAGGTGATCGGGAAAGTGAAAGCAAGGCTATGAAAATAAAAAATAAGAAATCAATAATCAATAATAAATAAGTAGTAACTGCGAA
>CAZQGZ010000172.1:0-6754 GCA_964592935.1 uncultured Chitinophaga sp.
CGTCATCCGTAATATCCGCTATGGTCCGGATGATAAAATTTTTATCCTTCACATCTTCTTTTTCAAAAAGACGGGGAATATTCCTTTCCCAGTAAACTCCATTCATCAGGATATCCGTTTGCGCAGCATAGGGCAAAAATTTACAACGATACCACCCGGGGTGCTCATGAAATTCTTCCCGGCTGTACTTCCCCGTGACCTTATGTTCATACAATTCGCTTCCCTTAAGCTGCACATAGACCGGGTAAGAAAACCTCCGTAAGAGATATTCATCGGGTTCCACTTCATGTATGCCCATCAGGTTCATGACTTCCAGGATACCATGGGCCACGCGGCCCGAACCGGTCACCGCAATTTTTACATTGGGAAGACGCAACCCGAAATAAGTATGGATCAGTTCCCGGAAACTGCGTTGCTTATAAACCCTGTCGAGCGAATAAAGCCCCGTCCGGTTTCCATAGGCCATCATTCCGTTATGACTGCCTACCACACCGGCAAAAAATCCAAACCCGATGATCCGTTGCCCGTCTTCATGTTCCAGGCATTCATAGTCGATCAGGGTGATCTTTTTCCCGATAATGGCTTTAAACAATTGTTGATTGTGCGGCTGTTTCTTTTTTGTATGCGAAAAAAAAAGATAGGTCTTGCCCGGAATCAGCTGATCAACGGGAACTTCTTTTATTCCCAATAAAATATCACAATCGCTGAGATCTTCTTTTACTTCAGCCCCTGCTGACTGGTATTCCCTGTCAGAAAAACAGCGATGTGGCGATGGCTGTACCGCCATAGTTATTCCCGGTGCGTTTTTGTGGATCCATTTGCATTGTGCGGGGGTCAGGGCCACCCGGTTATCAGCAGGGATCTTTCCTTCCCGGATAAGTCCGATTTTTGTCATAAAGCCTTTTAATTTAACTGCCCGATCATTCCGCAAAGTAAATTTTAAATATAATTCGGGGGCAAATGATTTTAATCAACTTTCCGGCAGGATTATTGATATATTTTTAAAAAAATTATCAAAAAAAGCAACAAAAGGTTACAATTCCACGCTTAGATTTGACTCTTAAAAAAGAACCCGCATGATGGCCAGGCGATATTTTTTTTTCATACTTATTACCCTGTTTGCAACAGCCTGGACGGCCTGTAATAAAACAGCAACCGATAACAATCCCGGCCCATATCATCTCAGTTATGGCGATTCGATCCTTTACCTGAAACCAACCGGAGACAATATTATTTACCCGCTCACACACCGGGATGGGAGGTATTCGGGTTTCCCCGATGGGATTGAGATCAATGAAAATACCGGAGCTATTAATATCGGCAATAGCGAAACCGGGCTGAGATACAGGATCACCCATGTTTCTCCAAACGGCGATACCACCAGGACCATGGTCGTGCTTTCCGGAATCACTTTTACAGATCATTTTTTCAGGCTTTCCCAGGGAGATTCCATTGCCAACCCGGTGTATAACGCCAGCATTTACCGGGCTCTTCCTCTTGCCGGATCCAGTTTTGATGAAGGCAATTTAGCAAACGGCGGGGGTTGCTCCGTGAGAACGGATAATGGAAAAATAAATTTGTCCGAATCAGTGAGGAACGGGGTTTTTGGTCATACCCCGGTAAATGATGATAAAAAAGAAGTGGAGATCCGGTACCGGGTAAATGACGGAAGCGGGAAATCATTGAATAAATTAAAAGTATTGCTGTACTGGTATAACACGATGGCTGATGTGCCCCAATACCTTTGGGATATACTGAGTGACCGAAGCACACAGGGTGTTTTCCTGCGTAACGGGGAAATCACCAGCAATGCATTGGCCGGCCGGACAGAACAACTGGCCAAACCCAGGCCGCCCTGCGTTATTATTATTGCCAATTAAAATGCACCCGCTAAATTTGATAAGCATTTGATCGCTTATCATGTCAAAATTCATCTTATCTTTTTTCCTGGCTTCTTTACTGCTTTTTTGTTTCTCCCAGGATGAACGGGGAAACAACCCGGGTTCTTTGCGTAAAGACTATGAAATGGCGGATGAAAAATACAGGCAGGCCGAAAAACTTTCCTCGCAGGCCGGTGATGATGACAGCCTGCAGGCGAAAGCGGATGCATGGTACCGCGAAGCGCTGAAAAGTTTCAACCAGCTGGTTCCCCGCCTGGAAAAAAACGGGAATGACTCTCTCTTTTTTTTTGCCCGTATAAAGACCGGGTTTATACAATATTATTTTGACAGCCTCAATGCGGCAAAAAGAGATTACCTCACCACCATTTCTTTAAAAGAAAAACTCCCTTCCGTTGCTGATTCTTTCCTGTTTATACCGTTGTTGTATACCGGCGGAATTTATTACACCCAAAACCAGTTTGATTCGGCGCTGTTTTTTTATAAAAAAGCCGAATCGATCAATGAACGTTACAAAAAACCATTGCCGGGTTCAGAACGATTGTTTAACCGGCTGGGTGTTATGTTTTATGAAAACGGAAATTACCGGCAGGCCGGGAATTATTTTGAGAAAGCCATTACACTTACCGATCCATCCGATACCGGCCTGCTCGTCAATTATAAAGTCAATATTGCATCCCTGCTGGTTAAACTGGAAGAATACAGTAAAGCACAGGCTGTTTATGAAAGCCTGTTGGCATACCGGGTGCTGCCGGATGAGATCAACCATAATCTTGGGATCATCTGCCTGAAACAAAAGGAATATAAAAAAGCCATTACCTGTCTTGAAAAAGTTCATTACAACGGGAATAAAAAAAATATCGACTTATACCTTAATTTCAGTGAAGCCTGGGCCGGTCTCGGCGAAAATGATTCCTCCGAATTTTATATCGAGCGGGCCATTGCCGAAAACACAAAATGGAACGGCCATAAAAAGAATGTAACCTTCGGGCTTATTCTCAATTTCCGGGCCGGGCAACTGGTAAATAGCCAGAAATATAACGAGGCGATTGATTATTACCAGCAGGCGATCATGCAATTCGACGCAGGCTTTCAGGAAAAGGATATCTCAAAAAACCCTGATGATTTCAGCAGCGTATATTCCTACATAAATTTATTCAATACCCTGGTTGCAAAAGCTGACGCACTGGAATTATTATTCCGGGAAGGACAGGAAATAAAATTTCTTGAATTGTCATTTGATGCGTACCGTACCGCATTCAGGCTGGCCGATCATGTGGAAAAAACCTATGACTCGGATGAAGCCAGGCTTTTTCTCGGTAAAATAAAATATACAGCCCATAGCAAACCGATCGATGTATCCCTGCTCCTGTATGACCTGACTCAGCAGGAAGTATACCTTGAAGCAGCTTATCATTTTGACCAGCAAAACAAAGCTTCTGTGCTTTCATTAAATGTGCAGCAAAATGAAATGAAGAACAGGAGCAGCGCTTATAAAGAATTATTTGAAAAAGAAGCATCGCTCAAAGCCATTATTACCAGGTTATCCCTGAGATCTTCGCAGATCACAGACAGCCTGCAGCTTCAAACAATAAATTCTTCCATCAGGGATCATGAAATCGAATTGGGCAAGCTGCAGGAACAAATGAACGAAGACCCCGCTTTTCACAATCGTTATCTATCCGGGCGGATACCGGGTATTAAAGAAGTACAGAAAAAACTGGACAATAAGACAGCGCTTCTTTCCTGGCATTTGTCGGATAAAAACATCGTTGTGTTCCTGGTTACCGGCAACCGTTTTACCGCATACAAATCACCGATTGATAATGTTTTTTTAAGAAATATTGATTCATTTAAGATCTCCCTGAACAATACAACACCCGATCAGCGATACATGGGCGGCAGGGCTTCCACCGCTTTGTATAATTCACTGATGGCGCCACTGGAACCAAAGCTTGCCAGTATCGAACGATTGATGATCATCCCGGATGATGAACTGAACTATCTTCCTTTTGAAGCCCTGCGGGATGAAAAAGGAAGATGGCTGATTGAAAAATTTTCCATTCAATACCTTTATTCAACCGCTTTACTGGGAATTGATGATAATACCGGGAAGGCCCGGGGCACCCTTGCCTTTGCACCTTTTACTGAAAAAGGCTTCACCGATTCAACCGGAAGACGATTCTCTGTTTTGCCCTTCACCCGGGAAGAAACCAAAGCGCTGCCCGGAAAAATTTTTACAGACAGTCTTGCTGTAAAACAAAATTTTTTAATGGATGCCAATCATTATGGCATCATCCACCTGGCCACCCATGCCAGCGTGGACAACGAATCGCCTCTCCGTTCATTTATTGCGTTTTATCCAGATAAAAAGAAAACTGCGGAGGAATATAAATTGTATGCACAGGAAATTTATGATCTTAACCTGGATTCCACGGAACTGGTCATTCTCAGTGCCTGCGAGACCGGTGCCGGCAAACTGGTAAAAGGCGAAGGGCTGATGAGCCTGTCAAGAGCATTCGCTTATGCCGGTTGCCCGAATATCATTACTTCCTTATGGCAGGCTGAAGACAGAACCACGGCTTTCATCATTCAGCAATTGCATCATTACATGGAGAAAGGATTCAGCAAAGACAAAGCGCTGCAACGGGCCAAAATCGACCTGCTGAAAAGCAAAGAGTTTGACCCCCGTTTCAAAACACCCAACTACTGGGCACATTTGATTCTTATCGGCAATTATGAACCCACGCATAAATCATTGTACTGGTGGTGGATTGCCATTGGAATAATCATTGCAGCTTCTGTATATATTTTTATAAACCGGAACTTTTTCAGGCGTAAATAAGATTGTTACCGGTGCAATGTGATTACCGGAAGATGCGTATCCTCCCGGTTCCTCACTATTACATTTTGAAGAGTTGTATCCCGGTAATTATTATTCCCATCAATAAAAACCCTGTATGTTCCCGCATTCAATCCCACTATTTTGAATTCACCGTCATGATCATCCGGAATCGCCATGGTGGTATCAGTACCGTTTATGGCCATCACGAGTGCATCCGCTTCCAGGGGCAGCACCCTGCCTTCTATTTCTCCCGAATTGCTTTTGGAAAATATTTTTATACTGGACTTTAACCAGTAACCATTGCCATTGCCGGATCCGCTGTTATCAACCTGTATTGAGCGGCCGGCATCAAAATCGATCCAGCATAATACCTGGCCGGAACCGGTTATCTCAAAATTATTGCTTTGAATTTCTGCGATCACTTCCCTGTCCTCATCTTTAACCCGGAGCGGAAAGCGCTGCCCGTTTTTCATCACGCTGTTTTGGGTGCCCAGCGTCAGCTTCATCTTACTTATCCCTGTACCTGGCAAGGTGCCGGTGGCAAACAATGTATCGATCCCGTTACGGAAACGAAGTATGTTATATATTCCACTGCGGATATGAAGGCTTATCCATCCACCACCCTGCAAGCTGTTATCATCCATTTTCACTTCCATTTTAACCAGTTCAATAAAAACGCTGTCAAATACAGGTATCGGGTGGTCAGTTAAAAAAATGGTCACTGTATGAGGCTTATTGTTTGAAGGATTACCGTTACCGGAATGATCTTTCTGGCAGGAATAAACAAATATGCTTAAGACTAACAGGACGGAAATAATCCGGGTAATTTTTTTCATAAAAGATGTTTTAAAAATAAAAGGATTCGAAATTGGGTAATCGCAAAGCAGCTTGTTGTAACCATACAAAAAAAATCCTCCCCCGGAACCGGAGCAGTTGCATCGGGAGTTTACAGATCTGGAATGTTTCCCGCAGATTTTCGCGGATTAATTCACAGAATACGCAGAAAATTCTCTTATATCTGCAAGATCCGCGTGTATTTAATCTGCATGATCAGCGGGAGAAAAAAGCTATACAAATATTACATGACATTAAATCAAAACGAATTCATTAACGCCATTTGAGCATCTTGACCTGGCGGATCAGTTTGCGGTTTACTTTTTCATGATACAGGTGCCCGGGGTCTTCCTGTATTTTCCGCAGCAGGTCCAGTGCATAATCATAATCCCTGTTGCGGATATAGGTCAGTGCGAGGTAGTATTCGGCTTCTTCTTTGAATATACTCGTTTTGTTTGCTTCATTTCGTGCGATCACTTTCTTCAGTTCTTCGATCGCCTCCGCGTTTTTTCCCAGTTCAATGAAAGACATACCGATCAGGAAAGTTTCCTTTGGCGGGTTCGGATCATACATTTCATGGATATCAACGGCCTTTTTGTAATCTTTTTCCCGGTATGCTTTTTCAACGGGTGAAAGCCGGGCCGTATCCCCGTCTCGCATCGTATTTAATTCATAGGGATGATAGTTGCCTGCAAAAACCTTATTGGATGAAAGATTATAAAAATTATACCCGATGATACCCCCTACGATGAGGATGACACTGGCCGCCACGGCAATGCCATAACGAAGAATACGACGGGATGAACTTATTTTTTTTACGGGTGATCTCATTTCCTGCATCATCTGCGAGTGAATGCCCGCAACTTTTTGCTGCAAGCCATACATCTTTACGGCTTCACGGGTCGACTGAAGACTTTCCAGTTCCTCCTGCAGGTTTTTATCCGAACTCAATTGTTGCTGAAGGATCTCTTTTTCGGCCCCGGCCAGTTCGCCATCCAGGTATTGAACCAGTTTTTCAGACATATTTGGAGTAGAATTATCCATGCAATAAACTTTTCAGCGATTGTTTTAAAATGGGATTTTGCAATAACATTTGTTCCAGTTGTTTCAGGCATTTATATGTTTTATTCCGCACCACCTGTTCGTTTTCATATTCGGTAGCTTCATGGATCTCTTT
>CAZQGZ010000173.1:0-6735 GCA_964592935.1 uncultured Chitinophaga sp.
AGACTGTAAATCTGTCCTCTTCGGAGTTCGGTGGTTCGAATCCATCCTTGCCCACAGTTCTTTGGAAAACGGAACACAGTTCCGTTGATAAATATTTGCCGGAACCGAGTTCCGGCTTCCCGCGGAAGTAGCTCATTTGGTAGAGCGATAGCCTTCCAAGCTATAGGTGGCGAGTTCGAGCCTCGTCTTCCGCTCTTTATTAGTCCGGGGTCGGAAGCCTGCCTGCCGGACAGGCAGGTCTGGAGTTCGGAGTCTGACTCCCGGTTCCCGACTCTGAACTACTGACTGGGCAAATGCCGTTGTAGCTCAGTGGTAGAGCACTTCCTTGGTAAGGAAGAGGTCAAGGGTTCAATTCCCTTTAACGGCTCAGGGTGTCCGGCGTTTCGCAGCGCGCCCGGCACATACAACCAGAAAGCCGGGCAGCGAACAGAACCCCGAACGGAGCGTCGCAACGAAGCTGATAGCAGTTCCGTTGCCGGGTTCTAAAAAACAAATTGAAACGATAACAATAATTAGTCAACACAACCTAAAAAACAGATAAGATGGCAACGAAAGAAACATTCAAAAGGGACAAACCCCACGTTAACGTCGGTACGATCGGTCATATCGACCATGGCAAAACCACTTTGACTGCCGCAATCACTACCATTCTGGCCAAGAAGGGTATGGCAGAAGCAAAAAAATATGATGAGATCGATGCGGCCCCCGAAGAAAAAGAAAGGGGTATCACGATCAACACCGCCCACGTGGAGTACCAGACGGCTAACCGTCACTACGCGCACGTTGACTGTCCCGGTCACGCCGACTATGTTAAAAACATGATCACCGGTGCGGCCCAGATGGACGGTGCCATCCTGGTTGTGGCGGCTACCGACGGCCCGATGCCGCAAACAAAAGAGCATATCCTGCTGGCCCGCCAGGTGGGTGTTCCCCGCATGGTGGTATTCATGAATAAAGTAGATCTCGTGGATGACCCCGAGCTGCTCGACCTGGTGGAAATGGAGATCCGCGACCTGCTGACCTTCTACGGTTTTGATGGCGCCAATACGCCGATCATCAAAGGTTCTGCTACCGGCGCACTGGCCGGCGAAGAAAAATGGGTGAAAGGCGTGGAAGAACTGATGGAAGCGGTGGACAGCTATATCCCGCTGCCCCCGCGCCCGGTTGACCAGCCCTTCCTGATGTCGGTAGAAGACGTTTTCTCTATCACCGGTCGTGGTACGGTTGCCACCGGTCGTATAGAAAGAGGTCGTATCAAAGTGGGTGAGCCTGTTGAAATCGTGGGCCTGATCGAAGCGCCGCTCAATTCTGTTGTTACGGGTGTTGAAATGTTCCGCAAACTGCTGGAAGAAGGTGAAGCCGGAGACAATGCCGGTCTGCTCCTCCGCGGTATTGAGAAAAACCAGATCCGCCGCGGGATGGTTATCTGCAAACCCGGTTCCATCACCCCGCATACCGAATTCAAATGCGAAGTGTACGTGCTGAGCAAAGAAGAGGGTGGCCGTCATACGCCGTTCTTCCAGAAATACCGTCCCCAGTTCTATTTCCGTACCACCGACGTTACGGGAGAAGTGGAACTGGCAGCCGGTACGGAAATGGTGATGCCCGGTGATAATACATCGCTGACCGTTAAACTGATCCAGCCGATCGCTATGGAAAAAGGTCTGAAATTCGCTATCCGCGAAGGCGGCCGTACCGTGGGCGCCGGACAGGTAACGGAGATTCTGAAATAAGCAATCCGCTTTCGCCGGGCGCAGGCCGGGCGGAAGATTTTCGAAAAGATTGATATCTTTGTAACATAAAACTAAAAGCTGTTTCGGTCACACGGAATAGCTTTTAGCTTTCTACGGGCATATTTCAATGGTAGAATGAAGGTCTCCAAAACCTTAGATCTGGGTTCGAATCCTAGTGCCCGTGCGAATACAAAGTTTGAAAAGGTTTAAGAAGTTTAAAAGGTTCAGCAGGTTGGCACCTCAGCTTCTTAAACTCTTAAACTCATTAAACTTCTTAAACTTGTAAAAACATGAATAAGATCACGACGTATTTAAAGGAGTCGTACAAAGAGTTAACCGAGAAAGTCAGTTGGCCCACCTGGCCCCAGCTTCAGCAATCAACCATGATCGTACTGGGAGCCACGTTGGTGATCACATTTATAGTATTTGCGATGGATTTCGTGGCCAGCAACGGGCTCAAATTTGTGTATAATATTCTGAACAAATAATAATGGAAACAACAACCCATACCGAAAATACACAGCAGGATACTAAATGGTTTGTGCTGCGGGTTATCAGCGGTAAAGAAAAAAAGGTGAAGGAATACCTTGACAAGGAAATTGCTCGCGGGGGATGGAGCGAAACCGTGAAGCAGGTATTTCTGCCGGTGGAGAAAGTCTATAAAGTTGCCAATGGTAAGAAAGTGATGCGGGAAAGAAATTATTATCCGGGGTATGTCATGATCGAGATCGCACAGGGTAAGCTGAGTGATGATCTGCGGGATGTGATCAAGAACACCACCAACGTGATTCATTTTCTCGGTAAGGAAAATCCCATTGCCCTTCGCAAGGCCGAGGTAAACAAGATGCTGGGTAAAATGGATGAAATGGCCGAAGCGGGTGGCGTGAGCATGAGTGAACCATTCATTGTTGGTGAAACCATCAAGATCATTGAAGGACCTTTCAATGACTTTAACGGGGTGATCGAGGAAGTGAATGATGAAAAGAAAAAACTGAAAGTAACCGTTAAGATATTCGGACGTTCAACCCCGGTGGAACTGAATTATATGCAGGTTGAAAAGATCAGTTGAATGACCCCGTAATCATGTACAGCCTCCGTACATCAACAGATTTTTCCGGGATAGGATTTTACAGGAAAAAGACTACTCAACCCTGAAAGCAGTAAAATAGTAGTTATTGGCTGCAGCAATGAGTTTCAGGTTTGTATAATAGGATTGAACAAAGTCCCGGTATGCTTTAAACTCATGCTTCGGTACCCCGAATTCATCAAAAAAAATGATATCCCCTTTTTTGAGATAAGGGGCCATGGATGACAGCACGTACAGGGTCGCAGAATACAGATCTGCATCCATCATCAGAATATTTTTTTTTGTATTAGTAAGCCCGTTCAGGAAACCCGGAAGGGTTTGTTGAAACAATCCCTGGTAAAATGTTACCCTGTTATCATCAATCACGGGCAATTGAGAATGGGTACTAAACATCCCTTTTTTAAACATCCCGAAATCTTCCGGTAAACCGGTAAAAGTATCGAAGCCGTAAAACCGGTTTTCAGTTCCGGGCAGTTGTTCCAAAAACCAGCGCAGCGAATTCCCGCCGGCCACGCCGAATTCAAGATAATTTACCGGGCTATTCAGAAGGCTTTCATTATCGATCACCCATTTATACATGGGGTATCTTTTTTCATATTTCCATTTTGAGGGGAAATCATTATAAGCAATTTTTTTGTTCTTTTGGATCCAGGAAGAAAGCTTTGTGAGGTAATACAGGTTGGAAAAAAAACCTGAAAAAAGATTAAAAAAGACATGAAGTCTCAGGTAAATGAAAGTTATTTTTATATAACGGATAAAAAAAAGTTTCATACGGAATCATTAAACAGTTTAAGAGAATGCTGAAATCTGGTCAAATTATGTAAGAAAAAAATAATTATGGTGGCACCTGGTATTCCCTTCGTGTAAAAAACAAATTACTTACCTGCGCCTCAAAGTAAGGTATAAAATAGTTGTAAAAAAATCTTTCGGCCGGTAACCGGCTTGGAAAAGAGTAAGCTGCGCGACATATCAAAATAAAAACAAGCACTAGCTTCAGGCCACGATTAATAATTTGTCAGCTCATGCCAGGCCTGAAATTATTTTATTTTGTTTTAATAATTAATATGTTCTTTATATCCTGTAAAAAGGAAATAATAACCGGCCATTTTTTTTCAGATGCAAAATACAGAGTTGAAATTACCGGTAAATGGAAGGAGCCTGAATTTGCCGTTCCGGCCGGTGTGCATTTTACATCCGTTTTTGGTATGGTACACAGCCGGGAAACCAACCTTTGGAAAGCAAACGCCAAAGCAAGTTTGGGTGTGGAAAATGTGGCGGAAACCGGTAATCCCAATCCCCTGTTGGCTGAAATTGATTCTGCCATCGCCGGTGGCAACGCGATCGGGCTGGTGGTAATTGCAGCTCCCACACCAACCGGAAGCAGTACGGTAAATTTTTACTGTACAGATAAATACTCGTACATAAGTTTTGAATTCATGCTGGCCCCAACTCCCGATTGGTTCACAGGCCTGAGCTGTTTCAATTTATATGAAAACAACAGGTGGATTGAGGATACGACGGTAAACTTATATGCTTATGATGCAGGCACAGAGGATGGAGATGTATTTGGTTATAATAATCCGGCTACAGTTCCGCAAACGGAAATCCGGTTATTGACTCCCTTCACTGCATCTGTACTGGCAAATGGCAACCATTCATTAGCCCCGATCGCAACGGCCAGGTTTATTAAAAAATAGGGAAAAATAATTCTGACAGGCACGGATATTTTCCGGTAAAAAAAAACCGGAAAACCTTTGCCTGTCGCCAGTTTACCCCTATCTTTGCCGCCCCAATTAGTTCTTTCTTTGCTCGCCGGAGTTTTAACAAAGGCGGGTCTGGATTACCAGTCTTCGCTAAAGCTTTGGCTGGTAAAAGAATTTGGGAGACCAAGTAATCCTGAAGATGAAAGGTCGTTAACACCAAAAAAAAGTAAAATGGCAAAAGAAATCAGCGGCTTTGTAAAGCTGCAGTGCAAGGGTGGCCAGGCCAATCCAGCACCTCCGATCGGTCCGGCTTTGGGTTCCAAGGGTATCAACATCATGGAATTCTGCAAGCAGTTCAATGCAAGAACACAGGACAAACAAGGCAAAGTAATTCCCGTATTAATCACCGTTTATTCAGACAAGAGTTTTGATTTTATATTAAAAACTCCGCCCGCAGCTATTCAGTTAATGGAAGCCGCTAAGATCCAGAAGGGTTCCAAAGAAAGCAACCGTGCAAAAGTCGGAAAAGTAAACTGGGACCAGGTTAAAGCTATCGCAGAAGATAAGATGCCCGACCTGAACTGTTTTACAGTTGAAAGCGCCATGAAAATGGTGGCCGGTACTGCCCGCAGCATGGGTCTGAATATTGAGGGTAAAGCACCCTGGGAAAACTAGGAGGCCGGAACTCTGTTCCGGCTGATCGGAACAGGGTTCCGATCTCCGATCAAACAACTATTAAAACGAACTACAATGGCATTCATCAGTAAAAAAAGAAAAATTGCGGATACAAAAATTGACGCAAATAAATCATATACATTAAAAGAAGCATCTGCATTGGTAAAAAGTATTACCACCTGCAAATTTGATGCATCCGTTGACCTGCATATCCGCCTGGGTGTGGATCCTAAAAAAGCTGACCAGGCTATCCGCGGAACAGTATCACTGCCGCATGGAACCGGTAAAACAAAAAGAGTATTGGTGCTTTGCACTCCTGATAAAGAAGCGGAAGCAAAAGGAGCCGGAGCTGATTATGTTGGCCTGGAAGAATACGTAACAAAGATCGAAGGCGGATGGGTGGATGTCGATGTGATCATTGCCACACCTTCGGTTATGCCCAAGATCGGTAAGCTGGGTAAAGTATTAGGACCGAGAAACCTGATGCCAAACCCTAAAACGGGTACGGTTACCAATGATGTTGCCAATGCCATCAATGATGTGAAAGGCGGTAAAATTGCATTTAAGGTTGACAAGGTCGGGATCATTCATGCTTCGATCGGGCGCATCAGTTTCACTCCCGAAAAAATTGCAGAAAATTGCCAGGAACTCATCAATGCCATATTAAAAGCAAAACCCTCTTCATCAAAAGGGACTTATGTCAGGGGAGTAAGCATGGCCAGTTCCATGAGTCCGGGTATTGCCATTGACGCGAAAGCATTTATTCATTAATTTTTAAACAAGGTCCCTCACCGCCCTTCGGCGATTCGGGATGACAAATAAAAAGGTATGACAAAAGATCAAAAAAACGAAGTGATTGAAGTGCTGAAAGGAAAATTTTCCCAGTACAATAACTTCTATGTTACCGATACGGAATCACTGACCGTTGCACAGGTTGGAAAATTGCGCCGCGCCTGTTTCAGCAAAGATGTTGAAATGAGAGTTGCCAAGAATACGCTCATCAAAAAGGCGCTCGAATCACTCGACAGTGAAAAGTGTGCCGGTGTTTATGATTCCCTGCATAAAGTGACGGCCCTGATGTTCTCGGAGAATCCCAAGAACCCGGCTTTAATCATCAGTTCTTTCCGGAAAGAAAGTCATGGAGAAAAACCGGTATTGAAAGCTGCATTTATCAATGGTGATCTGTATATGGGTGATAACAACCTCAAGGCGCTGACACAGATCAAAACCAAAAATGAACTGATCGGCGAAGTGATAGGCCTGTTGCAATCACCGGCAAAAAGAGTCATTGCCGCTTTGTTGCACCATGCGGAAAAAAAGTCCGAAGCAGTTCCTGCAGAATAAGAAAAAGCTAACAGCTAATAGCTATAAGCTACTGGCTAACGGCTCCAAATAAACCCAGGCCTGAGGGACCATAAAGGCAAATTTTTTTAATCACTCCGCCGGAGATCCCGGGCTAAAGCGAGGGACAGTGAAGGCGGAAAAAATTTAAATCAAATGGCAGACGTAAAAGCATTAGCAGAAGGCCTTGTAGCCT
>CAZQGZ010000174.1:0-6703 GCA_964592935.1 uncultured Chitinophaga sp.
TCAATTCCTTTATCATGCTGCGCAAAAGATGTTTGACATAAAATAAATGCGAATAAAAACAGCCGTAAACAATATTTCGATCTAATTCCCAGCATGGCTCAAATTATGTTGTTCTGACAAAGCAACCGGGACGCTGATCTCAACCAGGGTACCGGCTGCATGACCATTCTCCGTAAGGTCGGTTACTTTGGTCTGAATGGTTTGTCCGTATTCCTGTGATAACAGGTTAAAACGCTGGCTCAATAATTCCATTCCTTTGGAGCGGTGTGCTTTCCGGTAAAGAGTTTTCATTTCCTCTGCCCTTTTCCTTCCTACGCCATTGTCCTTTATTTCATACTGTATCGTACCGTTGTTTCTTACAATATGCAATTCCAGTTTTTTCTCGCCCTGCTTGTGCTGCAATCCATGCCACAAAGCATTTTCCACATAAGGCTGCAGCATCATATTGGGGATCACAAAGTGCTCAGCATTAATCTTCGGATCAACTTCTATAGAATATTTCAGGTCCGGCAACCGGAGTTTTTCCAGCGAAAGATAGAGATCAAGAAACCCCATTTCTTTTTTTAATGGAATAAACGGCTGATTGGCATTATCCAATAATTGACGAAGCAATTGCGCAAACCGTTCAAGATAGGATTGAGATTTTTCGTTTTCCTCCATGACGATCAGTTCCTGTATAGCATTGAGTGAATTGAACATGAAATGCGGGTTGAGCTGTGCCCGCAGGCTTTGTAACTGCAGTTCTGCCTTTTGTTTTTCCGAAGCGATTTTATACAGCGTATTCAATTTCCGCTGGTTTTGAAAATTCCGGTACACAAAAAAGGAAAGAATGGCCAATAAAACCAGCCCTGCCATAAAATAATTCTTCGCCTCTTTTTGTTTTTTTAACTGCAGCGCCTGGATGTCCTTTTGTTTACCTAAAACGATAAGCTTTTCCTGTTTCTTATCTGATTCTGCTTTCTGCACGGCAAGATCCGCCTGGTCTTTTTCTATTTGCAGTTGCTGGATCCTTTTTTCATTTCCCAGCAGCTCGATCTGTTGCAGATTATAGAGATTAAGTGCCTGTGCTTTTTCGCTTTCCAGTTCCACTTTTTCTTTTTCTGCCTGCACAATGAGTAAAGAATCCTGTTTATTTTTCAAAAGCAATGAGCTGATCTGCTTTTCACTCTCCAGTTTTTGTTTATCATTATGCAGCTGCAAAATTTCTTTATCTTTTTTTTCTGATTCGTATTGTTCCTTTATTTGTGCAACCTGCCTGCTGTTCGATTCTTTATTGACACTGTCTTTATAGGCAATATATAATTTATAGTGGGATAAAGCCCCGGAGTAATTACCCATAGCGCTGTCTAATTCAGATAATGCTTCATATACTTTTGTGAGGGTCTCTTTCATCCCGATCTCTTTTGCGATACGTAAACAGTTCTGCAGGTTTTCACTGGCTTCAGGATATTTTTTTAAAAAAATATAAAGGTCCCCTATTGAGCCATACCGTTCAGCGATCCTGTTTTTCTCACCGCTTTCTTTGATCAGATCAAGCCCAAGCTGCATATTCTTCAGTGCTTCCGAATAATTCCCCTGTTTCCGGTTTATTTCTCCGCGAAATCCATAGGCCCTGGCGATACCGTTTTTATCACCGATCTCTTCATAGATTTTCATGGCAGCTATATCATTTTTCATGGCTTCCGGATAATTTTCTTCCAAATAATAATTCAGGCTGATATTCATATAACAGGAGGCTTCATTACTCTTCTGACCTGTTTCTTTCCTTATTTTCAATACTGCCTGGTAATTTTTAAGGGCCGCAGCATAGTCGCCCTGTAGCTGGTAAATAGATGCAATATTATTATGGACAGTGGCGATCCTGGTCAGGTCCCCGATTTCCTCGGCCAGTTTCAGGGAGGTCAGGTATTGCTTCATGGCCTCCGTATTATTTCCCCGTTTCCTGTTTATGGCTCCAAGTTTAACGTAGATATCTGCTAATCCGCCTATATCCTTGTTCCGTTGGAAGATCTCTAAAGCAGTAAGACCGCATTCCGATGCTTTCGAATAATTTCCCTGGCTCTCATAAACGGCGGACATATTGGAATAAGCTTTTGCGCTGCTTAATTCATCTCCTATTTCATCTGCGTCTTTGATAACCGTGCGGAAAAAAGTCAGCGCTTCTGTATAATTGTTTTTGAAATAATTGATTACTCCAATGTTTAAATTGGCTCCCACCACCCCTTTTTTAAAATTAAGTTTCGAGGAAAGAGCCAAAGCTTCTTCTGCATTTTTTTTGGATTGCTCGTATTTTGAAATTCTCCAGAGCCGGGTACTCAATTCGTTTAATGTCATGATCCTGCTGGTATCCTCGCTTACGTTGCTCAGAACTTTCACCAGTGAATCAATGCCTTTATTTTGCTGGGCAGGTACATCTTGCCCGTAGGAAAGTGTTAGCAGCAGTAAGGCAGCCCACATCGGAATTTTTTTCATAACCTTTTTTTTATGCCTGTGTACCCGCAACGGAAGTAATCATGAATAACGGCGGTAGAGGATTGGTGTTTCGTATGGTCCGGAAAGTTATAACCAGCGAAATTGGTCTGCTCCTTGTTGTCAATGGCCATTTTAACCTGATATTAAGATAGTAAATTAAACATAAAAGCCCGGCAGTTTCAGGATCCTGTTTCTAACTGGGTGATTTTGAAAACAATTGGTAGCTGTAAAACAATAACCGGTCAAATAAGGATTCCCGCAGGTTTACAAGCCAGGATTACCTGTTATCTGCTTGACATGCCAGTTATTAAACCATCCCGGCCAGTTGCTCAGGTGCCGCTTGAGACCAACACTCCCAGGGGTAGTTTCATACCAGCTTTTTGGGTTCCTATTCAACATTTGTTCAATCCTTAAACTGATCTGTTATGAGAAAATTATTCACTTTGGTTGCTGCCTTTTTGATATTCGCCCCCTGCTATGCACAATACAACAACGTGACTGTAAACAGCCAGCAGGTAAGAAAAGATATCAAGCCCATTGCGGCAGACAATAATGGTAATATAATTATTACCGGGACATTTACAACCACCATAACCCTGGGCAGTTTTACCCTTAACAACAATAACGGTTATGACCAGTTTTTTGTAGCCAAGAAATTACCGAATGGAAGTTTTGCATGGGTTAAAAAGCTGGAACCGCTTGCTATTCCGGGCGGCACCAGTTACAGTAATATTTACGGGGTGAGTACAGATGCTGCCGGCAATGTTTATATAACCGGTAATTTCTATGGCAAAATCAAATTTGCCAATAATATTACACTTACGTCAACCATGAATGGCTCTGCTTACACCAGTGATATCTTCACCGGGAAAATTTTGTCGAACGGAAAAGTGGACTGGGTGAAGTCAGCCGGAACCGGGAATGATGGTTGCAATGCCGGGGAATACGGCCGTTCAGTTACTACCGATAATGCCGGGAATGTTTATACTACCGGTCAAATCGTTTCCATGGTATTTACCAATACAACCGTTTGCAATGATGTTTGCCCCGGCGCAACCAGTAAATCCATTACCAGTCCCTACGTGGTGAAGTATAGTGCTTCGGGAAGCAAATTATGGGAAAGACAATATCCCAACAACGGGGCACTGGCCTCCACCAGCTGCTGGTACAGTCATCCGCAGGGTACCAATATAAAAACGGATGGAACCAATATTTATGTCAGCGGGTATTTTTACGGGACCGTAAACTTTGGCGACGGGCCACTCAATACGGGAAGCGAAACAATCAGCAACTCTTTTTTAATGAAATTGAATGCGGCCGGTACCACCCTTTGGTCAAGGTCAGTAACCGGGAATGCGAATTACGCATATGGCGTGGGAGATGGCCTGTTCGTGGACGGAAGCGATGTTTATATCAGCGGAATCGGTGAAAACATTTCGTTTGGTGCATGCTCCCTTCCACTTGGTGGCGGGCCTCCTTCCTTTCTTGCCAAATATTCTTCATCCGGGTCCTGCCAATGGGCCATCAAACCATTAGGCATATGCTATGGAGTAGTTAAACACCCCAATGGAAATTTAGCATCGCTAGTCAGGAGGGGTGCATCGGTTCCCATGCGATATGACATTAAAGAGTTTTCGCCCCTCGATGGTTCTGCTGTTGATTCCACTTGCTTCCCGGATGCGGATACAGCCACAGGCAGTGTCACCGGCTATCCTTCGATTGCGAAGACAACAGACGGTTTTGTTTTTTCTCAAATGGTAACGGGCACTTTTCATTTTGGCAATCTCACGATCACAGCCTCCGTACCCAAAGGAGCCGGCTGGCCGGATATGATGCTGATAAGTTATACAGGAACTCCGCCACCTCCTCCCCTTCCCGGGAATATGATCCCGGAGCCTGCTGCACAGTCTAAAGTGGTTCTTTATCCCAATCCTGCCACAAACCAGGTAACCATTCAAAACGAAGACCGGAAAATGTTAGGGACTGTCAGCATGTATGATATGTCCGGAAAAATGATCTATAAAAAATTCGCTGGCAATCCTCAAACAACCATTGATTTGAAGAATTTTCCGGCAGGAGTTTATTATATTAAATCTGATCAGTTAACTGCAGCATTAAAATTTGTGAAACAATAGCGAATCATTCAAAAACGATTTTCATTCACCAAAACTTTTGTTATGAAAAAAATATTTATGACTTTTTTACTTATCTCTATGATGCTGAGTAAAAATACATATGCACAAAACTGGTCAGCTCTCGGAACTGGATTGCCCCTTCGTGTAAATGCACTATGTATATACAATGGTGAAATTTATACTGGCGATTATCAAGGTGTCCGGAGATGGGATGGGAACAACTGGTTTACAGTCGGAACAGTATTGGGTGGATCTTTAATAAATGGAGTATATGCACTTGAAGTTTATAATGAGGTATTGTATGCTGCCGGAAGCTTTACAACAATAAATGGAGTTTCTGCAAATCGAATTGCCAAATGGGATGGAACAACCTGGTCACCCGTTGGAACCGGCTTGATTTATCATGTAGCAGCTTTGAAAGTTTACAATGGCGAGCTATATGCAGGTGGTACTTTTTGGGAAGCAGGAGGTATTTCCGCCAATAAAATCGCAAAATGGAATGGGACTGTTTGGTCAGTGGTCGGCTCAGGTATGAATGATGCAGTTTATGCATTGGCAATTTATAATGGTCATCTTTATGCAGGTGGAGCTTTTACTATTGCGGGGGGCAATCAGGCATTCAGAATAGCCAAATGGGACGGATTTGCCTGGTCATCGGTAAACCTTGGAATGTTTGGTGGCACTAATTACCCATTTGTTGCCAGTATTGCTGTTTACAATGGTGAACTTTATGCAGGAGGTATGTTTTCTAATGTAGGTGAATTACAAGTAGTTGCTAAAAATCTTGCAAAATTTAATGGCACAACGTGGTCTGCGACTGGTCTAGAAGTCGGGGGGGGAGCTTCGCAAGTTACTTCGCTGGGTGTTTGTAATGGAAAACTTATTGCCGGCGGTTTCAATATCTCTGCAGGGGATTTACCGGCGTCTCATATTCTTGTATGGGATGAAAGTACATGGGCCACACTTGGCTCAGGGGTTGATAATATTGTTCTTGCATTATTAGAACATAATTCTGAAATGTATGTTGGAGGAGTCTTTTCAACAGCTGATGGGATTATGGTTAATCGCATTGCAAAATGGACATCTTGTGACGCACCTTCCACACCTGGAGCAATAACTGGTAATACAACAGTTTGCAATGGCAGCAATCAAAACTATTCAGTTTTGCCTGTTGCAGGGGCCACTGATTATAACTGGGTTTTCCCTTCGGGCTGGACAGGAAATTCAACAACTAATTCGATCAGCGCAGTTGTTGGTAATTCCGGTGGTAACATTTATGTGAATTCAAGAAACAGCTGCGGTTACAGACCCTCACAACGCCTTGCCGTTACCGTATTACCCACTGCATCACCAGGCACGGTAACAGGTCTCTCACCACTTAACATAGGCGAAACAGCAAATTTTACAACCACTGGAACTTCCGGAGGAACCTGGAGTAGCTCTAATACTTCTGTTGCAACTGTCGATCAAAATGGTACTGTGTATGCTGTTAATGGGGGTGCTTCTGTTATAAGTTATACTGTTATCAATTGCGGCAATGCCGAGTCTTCTTCGTTTACATTAACAGTTAATACTATTCGCTGCGGGCATAATAATGAGAAATATGTTGTCTGTCATAACGGAAATGAAATTTGTATAGCTGAATCGGCCGTTCCTGCTCATTTGGCACATGGAGATTATTTGGGATCCTGTAATGGAAACAACGCCAGCCGGGGTGAAACGGAAGATATTAGAATTGAAGAAGGTGCAAAACCTGGATTCAATATTTATCCCAATCCGTCACACAATCAAATTACAATACGGAGTGATAAGTTACTCGGCAAGCTGACGATCTATGATGTTTCAGGAAAAATAGTTTATCAGAAGCTTATTAAGGATAAGCAAACGGTGATTGATGTGAAGAGTTTTCCTACGGGAGTTTATTACCTGAGATCAGATCAATCGGTGAAGGCAATTAAATTTGTGAAGCAATAGTTTCACAGGCAATTATTTAAAAGCGGGGCTTTGATCAGCTCCGCTTTTTTGGGGACTGTCAAATGGCTTGATTTGAATTAGCTACGACTTAATCTGACAGTTGGGATTAACTTTAAAGTGAC
>CAZQGZ010000175.1:0-1915 GCA_964592935.1 uncultured Chitinophaga sp.
TTTTTTGACATGGCAGCAGCGGTTTGATAATCAGTAAAGAAAGCCGAAAATCGGGAAAAATCACGAGGGATAAAACTTTTATCCTCAAAATGTCCCGGTCGACAAAAGAATTGACTGCCGGAACGAATTATTCTTTATTTTCCCTCCTTTAAATCTAATAGTAAACATCAACCAACGACTTATGAGTTTATTTGTCAGAAAACCGATGGCCGCCCTGCTGAACGAGGCCGAGGAAACCGGCACCCATACGCTTAAAAAAACCCTGGGTGCAAAGGGCCTGATCGCCCTCGGGATCGGGGCCATCATCGGCGCCGGTCTTTTCTCCATTACCGGGATGGCGGCCGCCAACCACGCGGGCCCGGCCATCACGCTTTCCTTTGTAGTGGCCGGTTTGGGTTGTCTGTTCGCGGGACTTTGCTATGCCGAATTCGCTTCCATGATCCCGGTTGCCGGGAGCGCCTATACTTATTCTTACGCTACGATGGGAGAATTCATGGCCTGGATCATCGGCTGGGACCTGGTGCTGGAATACGCGGTGGGCGCGGCAACTGTGGGCATTAGCTGGAGCCGTTATTTGGTGAAATTCCTCGACGGTTTCGGCGTGCAGTTGCCGGTCGAAATGACATCGGGTCCATGGGATGGCGGCGTGATCAACCTGCCCGCGGTATTTATCATTATCCTGATGAGCTTATTGCTGATCAAAGGAACCCGCGGAAGCGCGCTGGTCAACAGTATCATCGTTGCCATCAAGATCGCGGTGGTGCTCACGTTTATCATCCTTGGCTGGAAGTATATTAATAATACGAATTACCATCCCTATATCCCCGACAATACCGGTAAATTCGGCGATTTCGGTTTCAGCGGTATCATCCGCGCTGCGGCCATCGTGTTCTTTGCGTA
Source organism: uncultured Chitinophaga sp. (assembly GCA_964592935.1). Classification (GTDB taxonomy): domain Bacteria; phylum Bacteroidota; class Bacteroidia; order Chitinophagales; family Chitinophagaceae; genus JJ008. The sequence continues at coordinate 901 of CAZQGZ010000175.1, forward strand.
TATCGGGTTCGATGCCGTGAGTACGGCGGCGCAGGAAGCCCGGAATCCGAAACGCGACATGCCGATCGGGATCCTGGGTTCACTGCTGATCTGCACTATCCTGTATATTCTTTTTGCACACGTGATGACGGGCGTTACCAGTTATACCACGTTCGCGGGTAAAGACGGTATCGCGCCGGTGGCCGTGGCCATCGATCATATGGGTCATGCCGATGCGGCGGGTATTATAAAACCGGATTACCCCTGGCTGAACCGCGCCATCGTGGTCGCCATTCTTTTTGGATATTCATCGGTGATCCTGGTGATGCTGATGGGTCAGAGCCGCGTGTTCTTCAGTATGAGCAAGGACGGCCTGATCCCCAAAATTTTCTCCGCGGTAAATCCCAAAACGCAAACACCGGCAAAGAACAATTTATTCTTCATGCTTTTTGTGAGCGCCTTTGCCGCCTTTGTTCCGGCGCGGGTGGTGGGTGAAATGACCAGTATCGGCACCCTCTTCGCCTTCATCCTTGTTTGTATCGGCGTATGGGTGATGCGGAAAAAAATGCCCGATGTAAAAAGGGCCTTCTCCACGCCCATGGTCCCCCTGATCCCCATATTGGGCATCGCCACCTGTTTGTTCATGATGGTGTTCCTGCCCATGGATACCTGGATCCGCTTGCTGGTATGGATGCTGATCGGCCTGGATATTTACCTGGTCTATGGCGTGAAGAACAGCCATCTCGGCGACGGCACCAACAACCGAAAGGGAATGCGGATGGCGCGTTATACCGGTCTTGCGCTGGCTTTATTGCTGGTAGTGGTAGGATTATTGCATCAGAATACGGTAGGTTTTGATGCCGACCGGACCCTGCTCTATATCTCCCTCGCGTTTTCCGTGGTGCATTTAGGCCTCTACGGAACCAAGCTGGGGCGGAAGGAATCTGCCGTGTAAGCAAAGCATATCATTTTAAACCGTTCCGGGTAATCCGGGACGGTTTTTCTTTTGGGGGCATTGCCGTAAATTTGCCACCCG
>CAZQGZ010000175.1:2015-6700 GCA_964592935.1 uncultured Chitinophaga sp.
ATTGCTTATTGCCCATTGCTCATTGCCTATTGCTTATTGTTAATTGCCCATTGCTCATTGCTCATTGCCTATTGCTTATTGTTAATTGCCCATTGCTTATTGCCCATTGCTCATTGCTCATTGCCTATTGCTTATTGTTAATTGCCCATTGCTTATTGCCCATTGCTTATTGCCCATTGCCCACCACAGTCACCCCTCCGTTGTTTCCAAACAGCGTAACCGAAAATTGCCACTATCCGGATGCGATTTTAAACGTTTCTATTCGTTTACAGCCGGTTATTGGTGACCTCCTCCCGAGTAACCGGACAACTTAAAAGTCAAAAATCGGGCTAATGAATATAAAAAAAGAGAGCCGATTTTTTTCCCGGAAATTCGTGCTTGAAACAGCCCCTCAAAAAGAATGCTGTATTACAGTAGAAATACTTTTACAAACTGACAAAGTCGCTTAAAGACGGTTTTTTTCTGAAGCCTGCTTCTTCGCCGACAATTTGCCCAAACTTACCGAAGTCGAAACCATTCTCACAGGGATTTGGCATTTCACCTTTGCATTGTCATGAAGTAAATAGAATACAATGGAAATGATTATTATTAAAATTGTTTTGGCAGTAATCTTTACTTTATCGGTAGCGGGCAAGCTGACCGGTAAAACCAGGTCAACTTTCGAAAATGCCGGATACTGCCCGATAATAATGTATGCCACTGCGATTGCAGAAATAATATTCACTGCGGGACTATTTACAAGGTATGACTTGTTTTCAGCAGTGGGTCTGCTGGCGATAATTGGCGGCGCTGTTTACACGCTGTTCCGCCAAAAGGCTAATCCCTCACATTTTGTTTTACCCCTGATTACTGCTGTCATATTGATAGTATTACTTATGCTAACAATTTCAAAATGAACTTCATGCACGGCTGGCTTTAATCAGTAAAATTCGGGTTTGGCCGGGAATGCCATAAATTTGGATAATTTCCGGTTATGCCGAAGAAACCTGCCAAAACATTCTTTTATAAACAGGCAGAATTTTTGTCTGGCCCCGCGTTTAATGCAAATCCTGATGTACATGGCTTTTCGGTGAGATACAATCAGCCCTTTTATGAACATGATCTGTTCAAATTTCATTTCCGCTCGGACTTCCTGACCGTTCTTCTTATCGGAAAAGGCGAGCTTTCTTTCTCCTTAAATCTCGAAGAATATACGGCAAAACGAAACAGCCTCATTATTGTCGCCCCCCATACAATAAAAAAAGTTGGAGTGGTTTCACCAGACACCATTGTTTCGGGTGTAAATTTTACGATTGATTTCCTGACAGCCATTGGAATGCCAAAAAATGCCGCAGAGCTGCTTGATTATTTTTCATCACAGTTTTCACCGCATTGGAATCTTGACAAAAAGGATGCATCTGGCTTACAATTAATCATAAAGCAACTGGATAGCAGGCTTTCTGCCCTGAATAAGCATGTATATGGCAAAGAACTCCTTTACCATACTTTTTATATTTATTTGTATGAAGTGTACGGCCTGAGTAAAAAATATGCTGTGCCATTCCATCATCATATTACCCGAAAAGAAAACCTTGTTAAGAATTTTACACAATTGGTGCAAAAACAATTCAGATCACAGCGAAATGTAAACGCTTATGCAGAACTGCTCAGCATCACCCCTAAATATCTTACCGAAACAGTAAAAGAAATCACAGGCAAAACAGCCGGTGAAATAATTGATGACTTTGTTCTGCTGGAAGCGAAAATGCTGCTGGATAACCCCGCATTAAGCATTGCACAGATAGCCGATGAACTTCATTTCAGTGATCAGTCGTTCTTTGGCAAATATTTTAAAAGGCATACGGGCCTGTCGCCAAAAGAATATCGTCATTTACCCTAAGACCTTCCCCACAATTGTAAAGAATTATTTGCCGGACAACCAGCACCGACTATTTGACCAAACTTACCGAAACCGTGACCTTTCTCCCGGGGCTTTGTCGACTCATCTTTGTGCTGTGAAATTATTATGAAAGACAAAACAAATCATATAGTAGAAAAGGCGACAGCGCTTTTTATGCAGAATGGGTTTCACTCGGTTTCGATGGATGAGATCGCTTTACACACGGGTATTTCCAAAAAAACATTATACGTGAATTTTCAGAGTAAAGAAATACTTGTAAACACAATTGTACAACATCTCATCTCCAGGATCAGTAAATATATCCGGATATGTGCAGATATTTCTCCGAATGCAATTATAGAAATGAAAAACTTTTTCTCCTTTCTCCTTGATCTTGCCGAGACACTGACACCTGCATTTATGAGAGAGCTGAAAAAATATTATCCCGATGCGTATATTCAACTGCGTGTTTTCAGAAACAATTCGATAATGCCCTTTATTCAGCATTGCCTGCAACGTGGAATAGAAGAGGATCTTTTCAGGCCTGATATTGATAAATCAACTGTCGGATGGCTTTATGGCTGGCAATTACAAACTGTATTGGAATACGAGACTTATCCCCCGGATATTAAAAGAGTTATCTCAGATATAAATGATTTGTTTTTACATAGTGTTCTGAATGCCAAAGGGTTGAAACTGATAACAATGAGCAATGAAAATAAAAACGCCGGGCTAAAAGTGAAGCCCGTTACTGACTGAAAATAGTTAATCTTTCGAATGACCATGGTCATTGGAACCGGGTATCACTCATAAGTAATTTTATTCCACTTCCCATTGAAAATAATTTAATCCTTCCCAAAAGCTATTTTTCACAATTAAAACCATAAAATATGAACAAGATGTTAATTGCGGTTTTTGAAACCGAAGCAAAAGCCTACGAAGGATTAAGCGCCCTGAAAGGCTTACACAAAAACGGGGATATTACCCTGTATGCATCAGCGGTCATCGCTAAGGACCTGAACGGTCAAATCCAGGTAAAGCAAAACGCCGATCAGGGCCCTATTGGCACAGGCGTTGGTCTGCTTACCGGAAGTTTGATTGGATTACTCGGGGGCCCGGTGGGATTAGCTATCGGAGCATTCACAGGTACGATGGCAGGAATGATTTATGATGTGAATGCGGACGATGTTAATACCACGTTTGCAGAAGATGTATCCGATGCCTTAGGCAATGGTAAAACTGCTGTGATTTGTGAGATTGACGAAACCTGGACCGTACCGGTTGATACAAAACTGGAGGCCCTTGACGGGGTGGTGTTCCGGCGTTTCCGGTATGAAGTGGAAGATGAGCAAATCAACCGCGAAGCCGAAGCTATTTCAAGTGAATTCAAACAGCTGAAAGAAGAATTAAAAGAAGCAAGGGAAGCCGATAAGGCAAAGATCAATGCATCTATCGAAAAACTGAAAAACAAAGCCAGGGTTGCCAATAATCAACTGGAAAAGAAAATGAATGATTCAAAAACTCAGTTTGATGCAAAAGTGAATGCAATCAAAGAACAGATGAAAAATGCAAATGACAGGAGAAAGGCAAAACTGCAAAAAAGAATTGATGTGGTGACAGAAGAGTATAATACAAGGTCGGCTAAATTAAAACAAGCCGCAAAACTGGTCAGTGAAGCGCTTGAGATCAGGAAAAAAGAAGAAGTTCCTGTAGCATAATACGGATGACCAGCGGTTCAGATGAATCACCCGATAACAACATTCTGCCTGCGGGCAGAATGTTGTTTCGAAATGATCTTATAAAATGAAAATTTTTACCACATTGCCAGAAAAAACAAATTATAACCGTTAAAAACATTCTTTATGGCGCCGACAATTTTCAAAGAAATCAAAGAAGCAGTAAAATACTGGTGGCTTCTTTTACTGACCGGGCTTATCCTGGTTGCTGTAGGGATCTGGGTTTTTACTTCCCCAGCCACCGCTTATTTATCCCTGAGCTTTCTGTTTGGAGCCAGCATTCTCAGCATCGGGTTTTTTGAAACTGTATTTTCAATTTCCGCCCGTAAATCACTGAAAGGATGGGGATGGACATTAGCAAGTGGAATACTTGATATAGTGATCGGAACTTACCTGCTGATTTATCCTGCTGTTACCATGGCCATATTGCCGTTTGTGCTTGGCTTCTGGTTGTTGTTCCGCGGTTTTTCTGCCATAGGTTTTTCACTCGAAATGAAATCCTATGGCGATTTGAACTGGGGATGGTTTTTATTATTTGCAATAGGGATTATATTTTTTGCTTTTATGATATTGGCAGTTCCCGCATTTGGTGTGGCAAACATCATTGCATGGACGGGGCTGTCATTTATTTTTGCAGGAGTGTTCAGGATCATTATTGCATTCAGATTGAAGAAATGGAAAAGTGAAATGGCGTAATACGTTCATACTGATTTTTTAAATTTAAAATTAATCAGGGCAGATGTATACAGTCAGCATTTAACCGCCCATGTGTTTGCTCAGAATAACCGACCCACAAAGTCAGGCACATTTGCATGGCACTTATAACTGGGAGCTTGCTGTTTTGCCGGCAGACGAATATATTCTCAGCTTTATATCGTTATCAGCCCATATCGGGCCGACGGAATTCTAACAGCTCTTGTTGTTATCTTCATCATCAGTTTTCAATCAGCTGCGGCTCCGGGCTTAACATGATAAATTGCCAGCACAGCAGCAGCCCTGCCCGTAAATTCGCCCCTGATACGGGTGCAGTTCCATCCCGTCCGCCCTCAATAAAGAATCAACAGCCCAAA
>CAZQGZ010000176.1:0-6689 GCA_964592935.1 uncultured Chitinophaga sp.
ACCAGGTCTGTAACGGGTACATAAGGAAGGTTATTATAAAAAGGAACCCAGTCGTTCATACCCGTGCCCCGGTAATAAACACCGTTATCTGTACCGATATAGGCATTGTTATTATTATCAAGAACAATACAATTAACGGGCAGGTTGGGCAATGTGCCGCTCATGTTGATCCAGTTGCCTGCGGGGTTTGTATTGTAATCGGCATAATAAACTTTTACCCCGGAAGAAAAACCGCCGAAAGTTACCCATACCCTTAATGAATTGGTGGGATCAACATTGATGCAGGTGATCTTCGGTGCGTTTACAGGAAATCCATTATGGTTGCTTAAAATATTATTCGATGGCCAGGTGGTTCCGCCATCATCACTTCTTCTTAAAACACCTGAAGTGGCCTGGTAACATCCGGGTAAAGGATTGCCGGGTGTAGAGGCCGGACAGTTGCCACCTGCCATATAAATGCGGTTGCCGTTACTCGGGCATGTTTGCAAATACCATCCACCCATCGGCATATTGGCCGCTATCGTTGTATAATTAGTGACATTTCCGTTGTTAACCGTTCTGAATGTATCCGAAGCAAGAAATACGGTATTGGGTTGCGAAGTATGTACAGCCATATTGGTAAAGAAACGGAGATTGTTTACTAAAGAGGAACTACTGGCTCCGTTATTTAAAAAACGGGTCAGTGTGTTATTGCGGATTGCATAATACGTTGCAACATTTCCCTGGTCATATCCCACGCAATAACCATCGGCGCCCGCGATTTGATCGAAGAAAGAAGTTCCGTTGCTTCTTTTCTTTATTCCATTATCCTGCGCGCCGGCGATCATATCAAGATAATTGGCAGGACTAACTGCAAAACGGTAAAACTGGCTGATGCTCATTCCGTCAAAATGCGAGGTCCAGGTGGCGCCGTTATCCGTAATGCTGAATACACCGCCATCGGTGGCCGCCCATAATTTATTATCACCGGGATGAAAACCGATATCGTGTACGTCATCATGCAGGTCGCCGCGAAAAGCCCAGCTGACACCGGAGTTCAGGCTTCTCCATACTTCAATGCCTGCTGAAACAACGGTAGCACTGCTTAAATTGCTGGCGGCCACTGCAAGATCATAAACCGATTGGTTGGCATTATCACTTCCGTCAGAAGCACGGCCCAGTATGTTGGGTGTATTGCTTTGTAAATTAAAACTGAGCCCGGAATCACCACTCCGGAACAAACCGTTGAATTGCCCGTTGACAGATACTCCACCGCATAATAAATAAACTACGGGGCTGTTGGTTGGAGCGACAGCAAGTTCAACTCTTGATGTGGGATTATTGATCTGGGCATTGATGGCCGGATCGGTGGTCCAGTCAATACCACCATTGATGCTCCTGTAAAAACGCGAAACTGTACCATTGTTGGCAACGGCATAACATACCGTTGTGCTGCCGGGTTTGAACTTCATATTGTAAAACCGCCCGCCGGTTGTTTCAACCGCTGTCCAGCTATCTCCTCCATTATCGGTACGGAATAATCCTTCACTGGTACAGGCAAACATAATGTCTGAATTATTGGGATGCATGGTCAGCCGGTAACCGACCAATGAGCTGGTTACGCCCGGAAAACCGGCAAGTCTTGTCCAACGTGCGCCTCCATCTGTTGATCTCAACACACCGATGGAAAAACGCATATAACCAAAATCTTCCACGAGTCCGCTCAGGTCACTGTCACCATCACCCGTAAGAATATAAATTGTATTATTATTATTCGGATCAAGGCCGATCCCGCTGATGCCAAGACAAGGAAGATCTTGAGTGAGGTTTGACCAGGTAGCACCGGCATCCGTGGTTCGCCAGAGTCCACCGCCCGCAGCGCCTGCATAGACGGTATTTGGATCCGTTGGATGAAAGAATAACCTGTCTACGCGACCAATCCCGAAATCGGTATTTACCGGGCCAACGATCGACCATGCACCCGTGCTGCTGTTTGCCTGGTTGCCGGAATGGTTGGGGGTTCTCTGCTGAATCCCGGCAGCATCCATCCATTTCTGGTTAATATTTACAAACTCACCATTGGGTCCGAGGCGGCTGCTCATAAACCATTCATAGCGACTCCAGTGTTTCAGGTTCCGGTTAACCGTTGCTGATCCGAGGCGATCAACGGTAGCAGGGTTTTTATAATATTCATTTACCGTATTCATGATATCGGCAAGGGTCCTTTTTCCGCGAAGTGCCTGCTTCAATACCGCATCAGCCTGGGCAAAGACTTCTGTTGTACTTGTTGTAAAGAGAACAACAAAAAGCAACCCGTTTATTAAATATCTTTTCATTTATTATTTTTTAAAACTATCCGATATATGAACCTTTGTGTCCTTTGTGCTCCTCTTTTTTAGTAACACAATGCAGGCACGAAGAACACAACGTTTTGTCCGGGTATCGATATACAGAAAGTCAATTCTAAAAAAAGAAAGATTAATTATTTTTTTGCTTTCAATGTTTCAATTTCTTTTTTCAATTCAATAATATATAAAGTGAGCTCTTCAATTTTTTGCATCTGCAGTTTCTGCATTTCACCAATATTCAGACCGGAAGATTCAACAGTTGCCGCGGCAGGTATGCCGGGCAGGTGATTATTTTTTTTGATAAAGGTTTCCACTTCATCCAGGCCGGGGAGTTTATATTCTTTTTTGAAAACATAATCGGGCCAGTTGGGCACGAGGCGGACCAGCAATTCGGTACAGATCGCTTTGCCGTCCACGGCCAGTTTATAACCCGAAGGCGTAGCCGTAGTTCCGATCCGCAGGGCACCGGTCACCACTACATTGCCGTCAACGCCAAGCCGGTGTGCGCTGGTGAAATTGGTGGCATCGCCGATAAACACATTCCCGCCGCCATTCTGCAGGTAAAGGTGGGTGGCGGCTCCGTTGTTACGAACCTGTATTTCATTATTATCAGCAACCATATTCACTCCATCCTGTGAACCCATCATGAGATATCCGCTCAGGTTGTCCGGCAGACCCACATCGTTTCCGTTGGTGATATGCAGTTTGGTGCCGCTGGCTTCCGCGCCATTCCCCAATTGCACTTTGCTGCCATCCCGGGCCAAAAAAAGCGTTGATACCACACCGTTATTACGGGCCAGTATTTCATTATTATCAAGGACCAGGTTCTCGCCGTTCACGGCGCCCATCATCAGGTATCCATGTGTGGTGGCGCTGGCATCACTGCCCGTTCCGATCTGGAACCGGCCCACCGGGTTGGAAATCCCGATACCAAAGTCTCCCGAAGGTGTGACCGTCATCCGGTCTGTACCCCGGGTATTCAATACAAGATTGCCGTTCGTGTTTGCATTATAGGTTCCCAGTTTCAGGTGGTTGCCGCTTAGCTGTAAAAAGCCTTTTGCCGTACCCGCATTTAATAAACTGATCGCGGGATCAACGGCATTGACTGAAAGCTTTTCGGCCGGGTTATTGATGCCGATGCCTACATTGCCATTGTTCTTGCTGTAAATATTAAACCCGGATGCATCCCAGTAATTCTGGTAATTGTGCTGCAATTCCGCCCAGCCTCCGTTCACATCACCGCGGTAGATCCAGTAGCTGTAAGTTTCCGAATCAAAAACAGTCAGGCCGATCGCAGGCCCGGCAATGGATGTTCTTTGCAGGGTGGTCATGCGGGGTGCCAGCAATCCTTTTGAATCGCTTTTGATATCCAGTATGGACGATTGATGCGGCATGGAGGCATCTGTATTGATGGCCACGCTTTGTGCAAACAGGAAAACCGGCGCATAACCAAGCAGCAGCAGAATGATCTTTTTCATCGTTTTTATTTTAGAAGGCCAAGGTAGAAGGGCAAGGGGGTCATGACAAAGAAGCGGTTAGTTTACGGCAGGATGTTCCTATTCTGTGGTAAAACCCTTTTATTATTGTTCACCTTACGGGGGAAAGTTGAAATACTTTGATAATTATCATTTTATATAACGGGTGCAAAGATTCTAGGTAAGTCCAAAAAAAATTTACCGGTATGGCGCTGAAATCCTTTATCTTTTCATATTCCTAAACCAACTAAATAATTTATTATGAAAAAGAAATTTCAATTGGTCTTATTGGCTGCCATTCCGTTTTTACTTTTTTCCTGTTCCAATGGGGGGAAAAAAACAGAACCCGTTGATCTCGCCAAAACAAAAGTCGAGATCCAGGCTATGGAAGATGCCTATGCTGCTGCAGAAAAAGCAAAGAATGCTGACGGCGTCGTGGCTTATTACGCCGATGATGCGATCAGTTATCACCGGAATGAGGCTCCTTCATCCGGGAAAGCCGCTATTAAAGAATATACGGCCAACCGTATGGCAAAAGATACTTCGGGTAATCACAATGTTTATAAAGTGGTTGACCTGTTCGGAGAAGGAAATATGCTGGTGGAAGTCGGTTCCTGGAGTGAAGTGAACCCGGCAGGCGCCGAAGTAGATATGGGTTTTTATTTTTCTTATTTCCAGAAGAAGGATGGTAAATATGTCTGTGTCCGGGATATGAGTGTCAGTACAAAACCAAAATAAAGGGACACGCAGACATGATCTGTTGTTTTCGGGGTTTCGGACATATTAATAAGGTTATAGCATCAAACTATAACCTTATTTAGATTTTTTACCGCTTTTGCTGCTATCGGAATTTGTAATAACCTATGGAAACTTCTTCCTGTAGAATATTTATCTGCTTTTTAACAGGCTTCTTTTTACTGTAAACCCGGGTACCTCAGCCTGTATTTTTGAACCACAAAACCATATAGCTTACAATGGGAAGTACTGCAAAGAATTCTATGTAATTAGCTGTGCTTTTATGTGCCTGTACCCTGTGAACGCGGCGAACACTTCCGGTACGGTTGCTGCTGCAGCTTATACTTACCCGATCAGTAATTCGGGTGCTGCCAATGAATCCATAACCTATTCAGGTTCTGTAATAAATTCATTTTTAATGCGCTTTTAATAAATGATATTTGCGATACCCTTTCTACATCTTCTGTCGGCCCTACTGCTCCCCTTATAGCCGGTGCCTTGTGAATGATCGTTCGTCTCTGAAGAAAGCTTTTTTTAATTCCGTTTTAATATGTTTTTAATCCTTTCTAAATGGTCCTGTAGTTACTTAGATGCTAAATGAAAATCTGTTTGCCAGAAAGCGTCTGAAAAACAATCTTTTGCAACCTGAAAGAATATGGTGATTATTTTGACCATCTTTCTTGTTGTTATCTGTCGAAGAAAGGTATAAGATGGTTTAAACAGGTGATATTTTCAGGGACCGATAATACAAAAAACCAAACGAAAAAGCTTTTCCTTTTATACTATAAGCGGGCTCCTGATAAGCCTTTTTATTTTCTTTATTTAAACTCCTTTTGCCGGGTTAAAGTGTCGGGTAATCTGTTTCAGGATCGGTTCCGGCATGCAGTGAGGAGGTAAGAATAACCATGGCAATATAAATTAATAAAAATAGCAACCAGTTATATATAGGAAAACTCTGCGTTTATGTTCTGGAATTGCCAGCCAGATGGCAGATGAAGCTCATCCGCCATATTTATATGCGTTGCTAGCCCGGAAGATGATTTTTCTGAAAGAAAATGAATCCTGTAAACGGTCCGGAATTCTTTTTTATTAAAATACATTGAAGAGGTATGTAAAAACAAAACTGCTAATATGAGAAAAATTTATTTTTTTTTGGTTGGCTGTATCCTGATTATTTCAGGACAGGCCGCATTGGGTCAGGTCAGCGCATATGCGTTTTCCCAGTCTAACAGTGCCTATTCCGCGATAACCGGTGGCACATCACTCGGATCAACTACGACCGATGACCAGGTATTTGTGAATCCTGCCATACCACTGGGCGGCTCTACAACGACCGGTCCGGGTTTTCCTATAGGGTTTAATTTTACCTATAACGGTATAATTTTTGACCGTGTAGCCATAAACGCCAATGGCTGGATCAGCCTTGGGCAATCAGCCCTGACACCCAGTGTAAATATTAACTCGTCTTCAGGCTTGAGCCTGCAACTGAGCAGAACTTCGACTGCCGTTCCCAGCTATTTACGAAGCAGGATCGTCGGGTTAGGTCGAGATTTACAGGCACAGGCCGGTGCCACTTTGCGCATTCAAACAATTGGAGTCACTCCCGCACGCAAATGCATAATTCAGTGGGCGGGCTACAGGCGATTTGCTGGGGCCGGTGAGAATATAAATTTTCAAATAATTCTTAATGAAACCTCGAATGCCGTGGATGTAAAATACGGGACCTGTGTATTTACGTCGACCAATTCGGCCCAATCCGGGATTGGCGGAACAACAAACGCAGATTTTAATTCCCGTACAACTACAACCAACTGGTCAGCTACAACGGCAAGTCCGCTCAATAATTCCACCTGCACATGTTCTGCCACGGTATTTCCAGTATCGGGATTAACTTTTACCTGGTCAAATTCCTCCTGCCCTGCACCGGCGGCACAACCGACAAATTTGATATTAACTGCCATATCAACTACCCAGATCAACGGAAGTTTTACAGCCGCAGTTCCCCCACCTTCGAATTACCTGGTGGTCAGGTATCCTTCCGGTGCTGTTCCAACCAATCCTGTTAATGGTAGTAATTACCTGGTTGGTGGAGCATTGGGCTCCGGCACGGTTGTTTCAGTAAATAATTCCGTTTCCTTTACTGCAACAGGAC